>NZ_JAALDW010000441.1:779-5241 GCF_014145055.1 Dietzia sp. DQ11-38-2 | reverse complement strand
GACCACCGGGGCGCCCGCCCCCACCACCACCAGTGCCCCGTCACGCACCATCGGCACCTCCGCCCCGGCGAGGGCGAGCGGGGTCTCCGGGGTGTGCGTCCCCGAGCTCGACCGAGCTCTCGGGCTCGGGGACGCGCCGGGCGGCCCCGACCTGGAGACGGCGGGCGACCTGGTCGCCGAGCAGGCCCTCCGGATCCCGTTGGTCAGACCGGTTCTGCTGCTCTCCGACGACGGCGTCGAGGTGACCGGCGTGGGTCCAGCCGGTGCCGACGCCGCGCCACCGATGGTCTCCGACGTCTTCGACTCAGCACCCACCTGGAGGAGGACCGGATGACACCTCTCGCCGTGCCGCAGCCGGGCACCGCACCCCGGGCCCTGTTCGTCCACGCCCACCCGGACGATGAAGCCATCACCACCGGAGGCTCGATCGCCGCCCTCGTCGCGGCCGGTGTGGAGGTGCGGGTGGTGACGTGCACCCTCGGGGAGGAGGGTGAGGTCCTCGGTGAGGACCTCTCCGGGCTGCTGGCCGACCGCGCCGATCAACTCGGCGGGTTCCGGATCGGGGAGCTGGGGGTCTCGCTCCGCGCGCTCGGTGTCGACCGGCCCCGTTTTCTCGGGGGCGCCGGCCGGTGGCGGGATTCCGGGATGGCCGGGACGCCGTCCGCGCGGCATCCGCGCGCCTTCGTGGGCTCTGGGCGCGAGGCGGTCGACGAGATGGTGGCACTCGTCGACGACTGGCGTCCCGACCTGGTGGTGACCTATGACCCGCGCGGAGGTTACGGCCACCCCGACCACATCCGCGCCCACGAGGTCGTCCACAGTGCGATCGACCAGGCGGCCCACCGGCCCTGGCGGGTGGCGTGGACCGTCACCGCCAGGTCCGACGTCTCGCGACGACACCCGGCGCCGCCGGCCCACCTGCGTCACGCGGACGAAGCCGAGCTGCCATCCGTACCGGACTCACGGCTGACCCACCGTGTGCCGCTCGACGACGCCACCTATGCGGCCAAGCTGGAGGCCCTGACCGGACACGCGACCCAACTCGAACTGGTCCCGGGGCCGGATTCAGAACCGTGGTTCTTCGCCCTGACCAACGGGATCCTCCAGCCCGTCTCGGATGTCGAGTGGTATATCGCCCACGACCTCGCCGACCCCGGGGGCCCCTACGTCAAGTGCCCGCCCGGTACCGCTCACCTGCTCGACGGACTCGTGGGGGAGACCCGGTGACCGGCCGGGCCGCCCTCGTCCGGTCGACCAGGGTGATCGAACTCGGTGTAGCGCTGGTGATGCTCGCCGTCGGCGCCGCCACCAGCTGCGTGCTGGCCGTGGCCTGGCTCGCGACGTACGTCGGCCCGGTCCCGTTCCCGTTCACCATCCTGGCGGCCGGTGTGTGGTCGCTGTTCCTGGTGCGGGTCGCCTCGGCCTGGTCCGACCGGGCGATCGTGGCCGTGTTCCCGGCCCTGATCTGGATCCTCACGTTGGTGACGCTCAACCTGGGCCCCGGAGGCAACATGCCCGTCCCGATCGGGTTACGGGGCCTGGCTCTCCTGGTGGTGGGCGGTCTCATCCCACTGTGGGTCGCGACGCTGGGACGCTCACCGCGGGCGGAGACCCATCGACGGTGAGGAGCGCACGTCGGGGTCCCCGTCGTGGTGCCACACGTCCGTGATGCCGGGGGTCAGCGCCTCGGCCAGAGCCCAGGCCTCGTCGGCGTCCATGTCGACGACGGAGTAGACACCGTTGCCCGCGGGGGTGGCCGCCGAGACGGTCGCGACCCCCGCGGAACGCTGGAACACCGACTGGGTGACCGTCCACCCGATGATGCCCTCCGCCTCGAGCACGGTCCGCTTGGCGGTCCACGACCCACTCGAGCTCACCAGGACGTCGGGCAGCAGAGCGTGGCCGAGCATCCTGATCCGGTCGACGGACAACGCGAGGAAGAACACCAGGGCCGCCGGGATCCCCCACTGCACCCAGATGTCGGCCGATGGGCCGGAGTCGATCCGCACCAGGACGATCAGGCCGGCCACCACCCAGAACGGGAGGAGTCCACGGGTGATCCGCCGGCGCGCGGCCTTCCACGGGTGGCGCCGGAGCCTCACGGTGACCGGCGTCGGGTCGCCGAGGATGCGCGCGGCCACCCGCCGGACGTCCTTGATGGGGGCCTGCGGCAGCAGCGTCGACGCGGCGGCACCCTTCTTGGTCCCCGTCATGATGGGCTCGAGCCGGCCACCGCCCAGGAGCCGGAGATAGACCGGCAGACGGATCTCGACCCCTCGGAGCCTGGCCTTGTCCAGCGCCTGATGCTTCCGTCGGAGGATGCCGTTCTGGACGTAGAGCAACTGTCCACGGTCGGTGAGCGCGTACTTCCCGTAACGGATCGCGTACGTGATGATCGCCAGGACCCCGGCCACCATCCAGACCGCGATCACCTCGCCGACCAGAGTCCACGGCTGTCCCAGGGAGTCGAGCCACGAGACGGTCGCCTCGACCACCGCGAGGTCCATGACCCGGTCGTGCATGTCCCCCATCTGCCAGGTGAGGAGCCACAGGGACAGGAGAACGCCGAACCCGAGGAAGGAGAACGGCGCGAACCGCGCCCACGTGACGCGCCACCGGGAGATGTCCTCGCCGTACTTCGACCCCCACTGCTCCTCGTCCTCCTCGCTCAGCGTCGGGTCCAGGGCGCGCCGATGTTTGAGCAGTTCGTCGCGCAGCGGCTCGACCTGGGCAGTGTCGATGGCGTTGAGCCGGAACCGCTCGGCGTCCGACTTCCCGGAGTCCGCGCGGCCGGTGCCGACCTCGACGATCGATACGCGCATCACCCGGTGGAACAGGTCCGACTCGGTGTCCACGCTGCGGATCCGCTGGCGCGACACCGTGACCACGTTGCGGCTGAAGAAGCCCTTCTTCAGGACGATGTGGGTCCGGCCGACCTGGTAGCTCGTGGACAGCCACCTCAGTAGACTGCCCAGGACGATCAACGAGATGACGCCGATCTCGAACCAGTAGTTGTTGCGATTCGACCCCAACCACAGGGAGATGAGGAACAGCGGGAGCAACCGGGTCAGCATCCCCAGCGGGTCCACCAGCAGCATCCGCCAGGACAACCGGTGCCACGGGGCCTCCGGGTCGACCGCGCCGGCGTCGTCAGTCCGATCGGTCGGCGCCGTCTCCTCGGCCGCCTCCTGGTCCGGTGCCGATTCGGTTCCAGGGGCCCGCGCGGTGTCGACGGAGGAGCCGGCCTCGTCGTCGTCCGGACCGGCCGTCACCCCGGACACGGTCCCCGGTCCGCTCACGTCCCGTCCTCCGAGTCGAGGTTGGCGATGGCGATGAGGTGCTGCGCCAACGCCTCCGCGTCGGCGAGCACCAGGCCCCTGATCTCCACCGTGCCCTGCGCCGACGCGGTGGAGGCGTGGACGGTGGCCAGACCGAACCACCGTTCGAACAGGTTGCGGGTGGTGTAGACGGTCTGCAGGCGCGCCAGCGGGGCGATGCGGAACTGGGTGGTCCACCAGCCCTTGCGCGAGCACACGGCGGTGTCCGAGACGTCCCACCGGGCCACGACGTAGCGCCACCACGGCGCCACCACGATGGACATGAACGCGAACGGGACGGTCGCTGCCAGCGCGACCCAGTTCCAGAACCCCATCACGTTGTCGCCCCAGAAGTACCACCCGACCTGCAGGGCGGCGAGGATCGCCCACGACCAGATCCCCTCGATCACCCACAGCACCGGCGTGCGGGGGGAGATCCGGTGACGCGGAGCCGTGACCAGCACCCGGTTGGACGTCAGCAGACCCTCGCCGGAGTCGGGGACGTCCTCGGTAGCGGTCGCCGGAGCCGGCTCGCGCAGGGCGTGGGCGCCACCGGCGCCACGGGGAGGTGCGGACACCAGGGGATCACCGTTGCTGCGCAGGGGACGGGCGGGATCGGGCATGCCGCCCAGACTAGTGCGCGGTCCCGTTCCGTACGGCCGTGACCTCCCACGCAGCACCGGCCCTCCACCTCGCGGCCTCGGTGGGGCATCATCACGGACATGGATCTCGCCCTGACGCCCGTCGATCCCGAGCCCACGCCCTCGGCCATGCGCCGCGCGCTGCGCCGGGCCTCCGACGGGCTCACCCTCGACGTGACCGAGGCGGCGGTGTTGCTGGCCGCGCGTGGTGACGATCTCGTCCGGCTGACCGGGCTGGCGGCCGCGCGCCGCGACGCACGGCTCGTCGACGAGGGACGCCCGGGGGTGGTGACCTACTCCCGCAAGGTGTTCGTCCCGCTCACCCGCCTGTGCCGCGACCGCTGCCACTACTGCACGTTCGTGACCGTTCCGGGCAAGCTCCGGGCCGCTGGCGAGGGGCTGTTCCTCGACCCCGACGAGGTGGTGGACCTGTGCCGACGCGGCGCGGAAGCCGGGTGCAAGGAGGCGCTCTTCACGTTGGGCGACCGACCGGAGGACCGCTGG
>NZ_JAALDW010000441.1:0-756 GCF_014145055.1 Dietzia sp. DQ11-38-2 | reverse complement strand
GAGGGAGTGGCTCGAGTCGCGCGGCTTCTCCTCGACCCTGGACTACGTCAGGGCCATGGCCATCCGGGTGTTGGAGGAGACGGGGCTGCTGCCGCATCTCAACCCCGGGGTGATGAGCTGGTCGGAGATGTCCATGCTCAAGCCGGTCGCACCGTCGATGGGGATGATGCTCGAGACCACCGCCACAAGGCTGTTCACCACCCCGGGTGCGTGCCACCACGGCAGCCCGGACAAGGACCCCGCGGTGAGGCTACGGACCCTGACCGACGCCGGGCGTCTCGCGGTGCCGTTCACCTCGGGGATCCTGGTCGGTATCGGGGAGAACTGGACCGAACGGGCCGAGAGTCTGCTCGCGTTGGCCGGACTGGCCAGGGAGTTCGGACACCTCCAGGAGGTGATCGTCCAGAATTTCCGGGCCAAGCCCGACACCGCCATGCGCGACTCGGCCGACGCGGACACCGGCGAGTTCCTCGCCGCGATCGCCGTCGCGCGCCTGGTGCTCGACCCGCGGGTCGCCGTCCAGGCCCCGCCGAATCTGGTGGACCGGGGGGAGGTGCTGGCTCTCATCGGCGCGGGGGTGGACGACCTGGGCGGCATCTCCCCGCTGACACCCGATCACGTCAACCCCGAGCGGCCGTGGCCGCATCTCGAGGGGCTGACCGCCGACCTGGCGGCGGCGGGGTGGGCACTGACCGAGCGTCTCACCGCCCACCCGCGCTACGTCGGTGCGGGCGACGCCTGGATCGACCCCAGGGT
>NZ_JAALDW010000440.1:0-2059 GCF_014145055.1 Dietzia sp. DQ11-38-2 | reverse complement strand
CCGGAACCCGTGTGGGCGGCGGTCGAGGCGTTGATCGCGCCACCCGCGCCCGAGTCGGCGATCACCCCGGGCGTGCGCGGCGCGTCGGGGATTCCCGCGGCGATGGCGCGCATCTCGAGGGTCGGTCCCGTGAGTTCGAGTTGGACCCGCTCCGCCACCTGGATGCCGCGGGCCAGGTGCTCCGTGGCCAGCCCGAGCAGCGCCACCTGACCGGGCGGGGTCATCAGAGCGGGTCCCAGCGCGGCCGCCCTGGCGAGGAATTGTTGCACGATGCCGATCACCTCGACGGTGCCGCGGACGACGATATCGGCCGCCACGGCGGTGACCCTGGCGATCTCGCCAGCGGACTCGCCGAGCGCCTCCACCGTGCGACCGATCTCGGCCACCGAGTGCGCGGCGCCGAGGGAGGCGAGGGAGTCCCACGTCTCGGAGAGCAGACGCTCGAGCGGTGGTCCGAGCCTCTGGGCCACCTCCAGTCCGTCGCCCACCGGTCGCATCACGTCCCGGGCGGCTTCGGGGACGAACTCCTCCGCCGAGAGCAGGTCGAGGATCTGCCGGATGGGCCCCGCGTAGGCCAGCGCGTCGGCGATCACCGGGCCGGACCTGCGATCCCGGGCAGTTCGTTCCCCGCCGCACCGATCGCCTCGGCACCCCCAACGTCGGACTCGGTGTACACCCGGCCGGTCTCGAGGACCAGGTGCCCGGCGGCATCGCTCACCCGGGCCACACCTGCGAGCACCTCCCGGTGCCGCGCGGTGGCGGCGAGCAGGGCGGACATGAAGTCGGCCCCGACCGGTCCGAGCACGGGGGCCACCTCGTCCAAAGGCAGCGAGTCCACGGCCCCGAGGACGCCCCCCAGGGCGTCCGCCAACGTGGTCAACCCCGTACCCAGCTCCCGCAGTCCGTCCACGTGGACGTCGATCGCTCCGTCCGCCATTCCCTCGCCCCTCGTCGCCGTCTCGTCCCGTCACAGGGTTCGACGCCTCGCGGGCCCGCACCGGTTCCGCCCGGTCGGAGAAATCTCCGCTGTGGAATCCTGTCGGGCATGGACATCATCGTCGTGGACCACCCGCTGGTCGGGGACCGGCTACGCACGCTGAGGGACTCCGTCACCGACACCGCCGGCTTCCGGGCGGCGATGGACGCTCTCGGCACCATGCTCTGCTACGAGGCCTTCCGCTCCATCCCGACCACCGAGGTCCCCGTGACCACACCGGTGGCAGAGACGACGGGTGTCGCGGTCGACGGCGTCCCGCTCGTCGTACCGGTCCTGCGGGCGGGGCTGGGTCTGCTGGATCCGGCCACCCGGTTGCTCCCGGGCGCGCAGGTCGGGTTCGTGGGACTGGCGCGCGACGAGGAGACGCACGCCCCGGTCTCCTATCTGTGCTCCCTTCCGGACGACCTCGCCGGACGGCACGTCGTCGTGTTGGATCCGATGCTCGCCACCGGGGGGTCGCTGGTCTCGACCCTGGAGACCCTGGCCGAACGAGGCGCGACCGGGGTCACCGTGGTGTGCGTCCTGTGCGCCCCGGAGGGGATCGAGACCGTGCGGGCGTCGGGACTGGCGTCGCGGCTCGTCACCGCGACCGTCGACGACCGGCTCGACGACGACGCCTTCATCGTCCCCGGGCTCGGAGACGCGGGCGATCGCCTGTTCGGCCCCCGCTGACCCAGCCCTCCGACCCTCAGGAGGTGAGGGCGGCGGCGACGCGATCGGCCAGAGCGGTCAGCCGTCGTCCGGCATCCTCCCGGTCGGACGTCGACGGACGTGGGGTCGTCCACGCTTCGACGTAGGTCTTGAGCAGGGGCTCGGTGCCCGACGGGCGGATCACCGCCCGTGCACCCTCGGTCACGACACGGAGACCCGCCGAACCGTCCACAGGTGATACGGACCCGGTCGCGCCCAGCCGTTCGGCCACGCGACGGAGCTCCGAGCGGGGCTCGGCACCGGGGGCGAGTGGATGGGCGACGTTGCGCCGGAGGTGCGCACCGAACTCCTCGGCGAGCGCGTCGAGCCCCGCACCGACCGACCGCCCGGCCGACCCGACCATCGCGCACC
>NZ_JAALDW010000439.1:4245-7126 GCF_014145055.1 Dietzia sp. DQ11-38-2 | reverse complement strand
TGGCGGGACACGCCGGTGGTGTGCCTGCCGGGCAATCCGGTGAGCGCGCTCGTGTCGTTCGTGGTACTCCTGCGTCCGATTGTCCTCGAGGCCGTGGGTCGCGTGCCCGTGCAGACCAGCCGGGCCCTGCTGTCGCGCGACGTGACCTCTCCCGCCGGTAAGGCGCAGTACCTGCGAGCGGCGCTCCTGCCCGGTTCCGCCGGCAGCATGTCAGGGCCGCCCACCGCCGAACCGGTCTCGGGCCCGGGTTCGCACCTGGTCGCCTCGATGGCGCGGGCCGACGTGCTGATCGAGATCCCCGCCGACGTGACCTCACTGGCGGCGGGGGACGAGGTCGTCACCATCCCCTTGTAACCGATCGAGCCCTTGTGACCGATCGAGCACACCCCGGCCTCTGTTCGCACCGCGGTGTCCCGCACATGTGGACGGGCCCGCTTCTCACGGTCGGCGAGAAGCGGGCCCGGTGGTCACACACCCGGACGGGTCAGTACCAGTGTTTGCGTCCACCGACCGCCCGGCCGGCTGCTCCGAGCACGTAGAGGATTACCCCGATCGCCACGAGAACCAGGCCGATCGTCCAGAGAATCGGGATGTCCAACAGGAATCCGAGGATTAACAGAATCGCACCGAGAATGATCATTGAGTCGTCCTTTCACAGTGACATGACATGGAGCGACGAGCGTATATCGGGCCGTGCCGAACCACGACCGGTCGCGGAGGCTCAGGCCACGCTGTCGAGAGCCTGTTGCCAGAAGTCGGCCTCCAACCGGGTGGCCGTGGAGAACACCCCGGTGAGCTCGTCGAGACGTCGCTCGCTGAGTCCGCCCGCGGCCAGCTGATCGAGCTGGGCGATCGCCGCAGCCGACGCCGCGGTGAACTCTGCGCCCGAGTACTCGGCGATCCATTCGGCGTACGGATGCTCGGTCACCCCACCGCCACTGCCGCTCACGTCGCGGTGGTCGGCGAGGCGAGGCTGCACCAGCGCCCCGATCTCGGCGTACCCGATGGTGCACGGCGCCAGCGCCACGTGCAGGTCGAGCAGGTCTCCGGACATGCCCGCGTCCAGGACGTAGCGGGTGTAGGCGACGGTGGCCTGCTTCTCGGCGGCGGCCTCGAGCTCCGCGCGCGGAATGCCCCACCGCTCGGTCAACCGCAGATGGAGCGCGGTCTCGGCGATGATGGCCCCCGTGGCCTGATGGGCGGCCGTGATGTCGGCCAGCGTGCGACTCTTGAACGCGGCCAGTGCGTTGGCACGGGCGAACTGCACCAGGAAGTGGAAGTCCTGGATCAGGTAGTCGCGGAACACGTCGATCGGCAGCGTTCCTTCTCCGAGCTTCTCCACGAACTCGTGCCGGATGTAGGCCTCCCACTCGGGGCGGCAGCGGTCCTTGAGGGTCTCGAACAGGGTCATTTCGGCTCTCCTCGGGTGAGTGTCGGGATGCTGAGCAGTCCGCTCGGTCGGTGTGCGGATCGTCGCGCTCGACGCCGGGGCCAGCCACCGCACCCCGCCGAGCCGGTCCTCTCTGCACCGTGCCGCCGGCACCCCCAGCCTGCCATTCGGCCCGAGTGGCGCCGCCGATGCCCATGCGTCCTGATCGGTCACGATCCGTGAATATGGGGCACAATCCGTGGAACCCGGTCGCGATCCGGGAGGTGCGCACTCGGCAGATGCCTCACGGAACTCGCTCGATCTGCCCGGCCCGCCGGGCGCGACTGGGCGGGACCCCCTCCCACCGAATGAACGTCCTGGTGAAGGTCGCGGTCTCGGAGTACCCGAGTTCGCGCGCCACCTCCGACACCGGCACGCGGAGCGCCAACAGCTCGAGCGCCCGATGATGCCTCACCTCGTCGAGCAGCCGCCGGAACGAGGTCCCCTCCGCGGCCAGCCGGCGACGCAGGGTGCGGACGTCGATGTGCAGCTCACCTGCCACCTCCGTCATGGACGGCCACGTCTCGCGCTCGTGACGTAGGCGGCTGCGGACCTGACCCGCGACGCCCACGCGCGCCAGCCGGTCGTCGAGCAGTTCGCGACACTGCCTCTCGAAGAGCTTCGCCGTGTTCTCGTCGCCCTGGGGCAGCCGCGCGTCCAGCCGCTCCCGGGTGATGGCCAGTCGGTTCCGCTCGGCGTATGGCCGGACCTCGTCGACGGTCAACCCCCACGACTCACCGAGGATCACGGCACTCTCCGGGCCGAGGGTCGTCTCGAGCCCGGTGATCCCCACGTCGATCTGAGCCCCACGGAGCGCCGCGGCCAGGCCCGCCAGGTCACGCTCGACCACGAACGTCCGGACATCCGCGGGGATCTCGTCATCGGCGGCGAGCAGGCAGTCCACGTCGGCCCCGGTTCCGGTGGCTCCCGCCGAGCCTTCCTCGAGGGAGAACCGCAGGTGAGTGGGCGAGAGCGCGAGGTACGGGATGGCCCGGTCGAGCGCCGCCCGCACGGTCGGCCCCGCGAGCATCATGAAGCCGATGACGCCGGTGCGCCCGAGCGTCGAATGGGCACCGATACCCGCACCCAGACCCGGCCGGTCCCCGAGCTCGCCCAGGAGATTGCGGATCACCACGAACTCCTGGTGCGCCCAGATCTGTGCGGTCTCGTCGTCGAGGTCCGCCGCGTCGAGCCCGGTGCCGGCGAGGCACTCCGTCGTCGTCATCCCGCGCGCGACGCCGCCGTCCACCATGATGCGGATCCCCTCCGTGCCGCGGGGCACCGCCCACACGGGCGAGGACGAGCGCGGCGTCGACGAGCCGACCGCGGACGAGCCGACCGCGGACGAGCTGAGCGCGGACGGGCCCGACGACGAGGTCATCGCCCGACCGTATCAACGCAGGTTGCCGAGTGACCGAAAATGCCAACCATGCGACCGCCATCGCCCTGTTC
>NZ_JAALDW010000439.1:1400-4225 GCF_014145055.1 Dietzia sp. DQ11-38-2 | reverse complement strand
CCGGTCCCGACGAGTGGCTACCGTCACACTCATGACTCTCGCCAGTAACATCAGCGCAGGTACGGGCTCGGAGGGTTCACAGCCGGGGAGCTCGACGAACGGGGCGGCAGGGCCGGCGGGTCCCGCCCACTCGGCATCACCGTCCGGCCTGGCCGAGGCGATGGAGGAGCTCTACGCTCGGGCCAAGGCCGAGGTGGGCCAGGAGGACCTGGATCACATCCGCCACGTCACCGCATATGGGCGGGCGATCGACGCACGCCGCCGCGAACTCTTGCGCGAGGGGGGTCCGCGCGCGATCCGCCGGGCCACCGCGCTGGAGATGATGTACCGACTCATGCAGTTCTCCGAGCTGGGCCACAACATCGTCCACGGCAGTTACGACCACCTGCCGGGCAACGGCGAGTACCACTCGGATCGCTACGACTGGGACTTCAACGTCGACGTCGACCACTGGAAGACGATGCACCACGTGGGCCACCACCCCAACACCAACATCGTCGGCAAGGACCACGACCTCGGCTACAGCGTCTTCCGCGGCAGCGCGGGCCAGGACTGGTACGGCCACCACCTCGGGCAGGTGGCGTTGATCTCCGCGCTCGCTGCCATGGCCCCGGTCGCGGCACCGTTCTTCCTGGCCAACATCGCGCGCAAGGTCGACAGCCACCCGTTCTTCAGTTCGTACACCCTGCGCTCACCGGCCAGGATCGCCCGTCGGGACGCGCGGCGCCGCTTCGTGGACGAGCCCTTCCGCTCCGGATGGAAGCCGCTGCCGACCCTGGTGGCCAACTACCTGGGCGGAGTCGCCGGATACATGTCCGTGCTGTTCTTGGTGCTCATCGAACACCACGCGGGTGAATTGGAACTGTTCACCGATCCCGGCCCGGATGAGACCCCCGACCAGTATTACGAGCGGCAGATCCGGGCGACCCGCAACTTCCTGCCCAGCCGACGGATGGACGAGGCGCTGACCCGGATCCTCGAGGAGGAGGTTCCGTTCGATAACCGCCCCGACCTGCGGATCTTCTACGGCGGACTGGACACCCACATCGAGCATCACCTGTTTCCCGACCTGCCGCCGTCCATGCAGCGCAGGATCGCGCCGGAGGTGCGCGCCCTCGCCGCCCGGTTCGGGCTGCCGTATCACGAGACCCCGTTGCTGGAGACGGTGCCGCTCATCGCCACGACGCTCACGGGCCTGTCGGTGCCGCTGGGCGAGCGGGAGTTCGGACGACCGGCCGAGTTGCTGCGCGACCCCTCCTCGCTCGTGCGGCGCGTGATCTCGGGTTTCACGTATCGGCCGCTGCCCGAGTCCCCGTACCTGGACAAGCCCCGCTTCCACAATGTTCCCGCGAGGGTCCTGTCGGCCACGCCGGTCGCCGGCGGTGACGCGCTCTCCGTGCGCCTGGCCAGGCCGCGCGGGTGGGAGGACGTGGAGTGGGAGGCCGGGGCGTACATCTCGGTGCGGGTGGAGGTCGACGACGACGACGGCGGCACCGCCGAACTCGTCCGTCAGTACAGCCTCGTCCGCGACAGCATCGACTCGCGGCTCGACGGCTCGCAGCGCGACGAGCCGGGACCCCTGGAGATCTGCGTCAAGCGGGTCGACGGGGGCCGGGTCTCCACCCGGTTGAACGACACGCTGAAGGCGGGGCGCCACGTCACTCTCGTCGGCGTTCCGCAGTCGTCGGGCGACTTCGCCATGCCGGAGCCCGGCGCCCCCTCACTCCTCATCGCCGGCGGGGTGGGCATCACGCCGATCATCAGCCTCCTGCGCCGCATCGCCCGCGACGCCGGGACCGACGCCACCGTGCTGTACTTCAACCGCGACGAGCGCTCGATCATCTACGAGGCGGAACTCCGTCGGCTGGCCCGCGACTCGGGCGCCACGCTTCACCTGTTCACCGATACGCCGTCCGGGCGGGACGGCCTGACCACCGGCCGGCTGGGTCCGGAGTTGCTGCGCGGTCTCGTCCCGGACGCCGCCGACCGGGAGACCTATGTGTGTGCGCCGGCCGCGGTGATCGATCTGGCCCGCGACCAGCTGCGCGACCTCGGACAGCCTGCCGAGCGCTTTCACGCCGAGTCGTTCACCGCCCCGGAACTCGAGCGACCGGCGGACGACGGCAGTCGCTACACCGTGCACTTCCGCCGCACCGGCACCTCGGTGGAGATCGACGGGGCCACGACCCTGCTCGAAGCCGCGGGCCGGGCGGGCATCTCCGTACCGACCGGGTGTGAACGCGGACTGTGCAAGGCGTGTGTGACCGGCAAACTCAGCGGTACCACCAGCGCGGAGTCCCGGGCCGACAGAGGCACGACCGACACGGTCGTCCGGGAGCGGATCACCGTGTGCACGGCGATGCCCTGCTCGGACATCGAGCTGGACCTCTAGCCGCACTCGGCCATCGGGGTGGCGACAGCCGGCTGACCGGCGGGGTTCACCACTTGCCGCGCGTGTACTGCGGCGGGTACGGCGCCTCACGCCAGGGCACTCCGAGTTCGGCGGCCGCGCGGAGCGGCCAGGCGGGCTCGCGCAGCCCGACTCTGCCCAGGAACACGACGTCGGCCCGCTCGTCGACCAACACCTGCTCGGCGTAGTGCGGGTCGCTGATGAGTCCCACCGCGCCGGCCAGCACCGCGCCGGACGACCGGACCTCCTCGGCCAGCGGCACCTGATACCCCTGCTCGAGTGGCACCGGCGGGACGGCAGGGGTGTTGGCGGCCGACGAGACGTCGACCAGGTCGACGCCGTGCCCGGCGAGGCGCGCCGCCAGCCAGCGCGAATCGTCCGGGGTCCACCCACCGGGAACCCAGTCCGTGGCCGA
>NZ_JAALDW010000439.1:0-1240 GCF_014145055.1 Dietzia sp. DQ11-38-2 | reverse complement strand
AGGTAGCCGTGGGCGGCGTGGACCTCGACCACATCGAAGCCCGCCTCGTCCGCGCGTCGGGCGGCCGCGGCGAAGGCGTCGACGACAGCTCGGATCCCGTCGGCGTCGAGCGCGACCGGGGCCGCCATGTCGCCGAACGGGATGGCCGAGGGGGCGACAGTGGTCCACCCGCCCTCCGCCACCGGGATCGACCCGGTGGGCTCCCCGGGGAAAGCCCGGTGGGTCGACGCCTTTCGCCCGGCATGGGCGAGCTGGATGCCGATCGCGGCGCCCTGCGAGTGGACGAAGTCCACGATCGGCGCCCATGCGTTCCGCTGCGCGTCGTTCCACATCCCGGCGTCGTGGGGGCTGATCCGGCCCTCGGGCACGACGGCGGACGCCTCCGCGAGGATCAGTCCGAACCCGCCCTGCGCCCGCGCACCCAGGTGCACGAGATGCCACGGGGTGGGGACGCCGTCGCGGGCGTCGCACGAGTACTGGCACATGGGCGAGAGCCACGCGCGGTTGCGGATCTCGAGATCGCGGATGCGGATGGGGTCGAAGAGGAGTGGCATTCCGTCGATTAAACCCCTGCAGGCCGGGTCCGGATCGCGGGGCACCACCCCCGGCACGCTCTCTCACGCACTCCGGCACCGGCGACTAGCGTGGTCGCCATGACTGATGCCCACCCGGATCTGACCCACCTCGACGCCGAGGGCCGGGTTCGGATGGTCGACGTGGGCGGCAAGGCCGTCACCACCCGCACCGCCACCGCCGAGGGGGTCTTCCGCACCCGGCCCGAGGTCGTGACGATGGTGTCGGGGGACGAGTTGGGGAAAGCCGACGTGCTGGCCACCGCCCGGTTGGCCGGTATCGGCGCGGCCAAGAAGACCTCGGAGCTGATCCCGTTGTGCCACCAGATCCCCCTGAACTCGGTCAAGGTGCGCTTCCAGCTCGACGCGCCGGCCGGTGAGATCCGGGTGTCGGCCACAGCCACGACGACCGGCCGCACGGGCGTGGAGATGGAGGCGCTCACGGCTGTCTCGGTGGCCGGGCTGACACTGCACGACATGGTCAAGGCCGTCGACCCGCTGGCCACGATGGACGGGGTGAGGCTGGCCGCCAAGTCCGGCGGGAAACGGGGCGACTGGACCAGGGACCAGGACGAGTCACCCCCCGCCGCCGCCGGGCGGGCCGCGGTGGAGTCGGGTCGCAGCGCCGTCGTCGTCGTCTCCTCCACCGCCGCCGCGCACGGGCGACG
>NZ_JAALDW010000438.1:0-1620 GCF_014145055.1 Dietzia sp. DQ11-38-2 | reverse complement strand
GCGAGCGCAGCGGCGGGACGGGCGGGTCTGGGCTGGCGGAGGCGGGACGGGCGCGACCGGTGTCGAGAGGCCGACTCAGCCCAGCGCGTCGCGCAGGAGGGCGGCGAGCTCGCGGGGACGGTGATAGAAGAGCGTTGCCGTCACGATGATGATCGTCCAGCCTGCCGCGCGTAACCGGTTCCATCGGCGCACGTCCCGACCGTGCTGGACGGCGTCGCGATGGCCGGCACCGTCGTACTCCACCGCGATCTTGCGGTCTGGGAACGCGAAGTCCAGGCGGTACGGTAGGCCAGGGGTGCGGTACTGCACCCGGAAACCGGTCAGCCCGAGATCGAGAAGGAACAACCGCAGGCGCGTCTCCATGGGCGACTCGGTCATCGGCTCCACCAGGGCACAGCGCTCGAGCGCGATCCGTCGCCCCCGCAACCCCGGATGCCTGCTGAGCAGCGTCGGTAGAGATCGTCGGATGTCGTGGCCCGGCCCCATCCGTGACGCACCGTCCAGTGCGATCAACGCCTCGGCCCTCGGCGAATACCGAGCCAGGTCGAACAACGCCCACTCCGCGCTGGCCACACGAAGCGGGGCGCCGTCGGCGTCGAGGATGCTCTCGACCTGATCTTCCGGGATCTCGTACCGGCGGGCGACGATCCCCTCGCGGCGCACCCGCTTTCTGCCGACGGCCAGCTCGATCGGATACGCGGCCGGCGCCCACGGATGGCCGTGGACCGCGGCGGCCAACCACCCCGTGGCCACGCCGCCTGGCCAGGCCAGTGTCGCCGAGGCCAACCGAGTGACCGGCGTGGAGACGGTGGTTGCCGGTTCCCATATCCCGTGGTGCGCTCTGCGATATCCGTTGGTCACCCGGTGCGTGCCGTGGGCCGCCAGCAGATCGCCGCGACGTCGAGGGCCACCGGGTGCGGGAGTCATGGGGGAACTGTTGCGCACCGGGCACGCTTCGGGCCCCGGCGAGCGGCTGTGTCGCCACCCCCTTGTGGAGAGGCCAGAGGCCTGTGAGAAAAGCTGGACGCTGGTCGAGACCACGCTTCTCCCCCGAGACCGCACTCACGACGAGGCGCCAGCGTGGGGCGCTACGCCGAGGCGCTGGGGCCCGACGCGCACCGGTGGCGAGGACGTCCACCCAGTCCTGCTACGCAGGGCCGATCGAACTTTTGCCGCGCGGTCACACCCGAGGGCACGCCGGGCCGTGCTCGTGCCGATGTGGGGCATGGCCGACTCCCTCCCGCCGGACCCGGACCCGGACCCCAGCTACTCCACCGAACTCGACGGTGGTCCTGCTCATGGCGTTGCGACTCTCGGGGAGGTTGTTCGGACTCAGCTGACCGGACCGGCGGGCCGGTAGGACACCGCCCCCGAGTCCACGCAACCCTGCTGCGCCGCTGCTGAGGTGACGCGGCCCACTGACGGGACGACGACGGCCACATTCGACCCCTCCGGGCGCGAGCGACATGACAGAGTGCACAGCATGAACACCCCCGTCCCGGCGCCCTCTCGTCTCCGATCCCGCCGCCCGGTGGCCGCGGCCGTGGCGGCCACTCTCGCGACTGCGGGGCTCGTCGTCGTCGCCCAGTCCGGCACCGCTGCCGCACCGACCGCCCAGGC
>NZ_JAALDW010000045.1:12250-13590 GCF_014145055.1 Dietzia sp. DQ11-38-2 | reverse complement strand
TCCCGCCACTCCGGGTCGGTCTCGTACGGGCGGCGGGCGTCGTGGCTGCCAGTCCACGGGTGGCAGGCGGCACCGTCGAACGCTGCCCGAGGTGGGAGCGGGGGCCGGGCCTTCGCCACTGGGTGCGCGTCACGCTTGGCCCGCGCCCGGGCTGCTGCGCACGCCTCGCACAGGGCTTCACCGCGGCCTGAGTGCCGAGCTGCGCCCGAGCGGGTGCCGCACGAATCATGTGGCGTTGGGGGTTTCGGGACTCGACTCCGCACGCGGTGGGTGCGCACCGCTTCGGCGTTCGCGACCCGGCACGACTCGCAGGCGTTCTCCCCGCGCCGCCAGTGCGCTGTGTATCCGGCCTTCGAACCGCACCGCGGATCCGGGGTGGGTAGCGCGAGACGGGCCTGAGCGGCGATCACGACACACCCCCTAGGTCCAGCACGCCCTGTGAGAGTCGCTGCGCCGTCAGCTCAGCCTGCCCTTCGCGGATCTCGTAGCCGATCGCCTCGCGCCCAAGGTTGCGGGCCGCGACCAATGTGGACCCGGACCCGGCGAACAGGTCCAGCACCGTCCCACCCCCCGGGCACCCGTAGGCGATGAGCGGCTCGAGGAGGCTGACAGGCTTCTCGGTCTCATTGATGTTGGCCTCGCGAACCACGGGGGCATATCTGATCGAGCGGGCGATCTGCGTCCCGTCGGTCTGGTGGAAATGCTCCCCACGTGACCCGTACGTCTGAACGTCCAGTGCTGACCGCCGAAAGCGCTTCTCTGGCCCTTGGCGAGCTTCACGTGGCGTCTCGTGACAGACCGTGGACCAGTCGCCCTGATACCAGTGGGTGGCAAACTCGTGGACGCGGCGGAACCTATCCGTAGCGAACCCGGGCCCGTTGTTCTTCTCCCACACGATGTCCTGCGAGAGCTTCCAGTCGGTGAACTCGTCGCGCCTGTTGAGGAACATGCGCATCGACCCAAAGCACCACATCGACCGGGCGTGCCGTGCTGCGAGGGCAGGCCACCCGTCGGGCCAACGGTCCCACGTCAGCGACGTCTCACCGTACGGCGGATCAGTCACGATCAGGTCGGCGGTGAAGTCCGGGGCGATGAGCTCACGCCAGTCTCCGAGGTGCAGGGTGACGTGCTCGTCCTGGAAGTAGATGGTCATCGGGGGTTGCCTTTCGCGAGGCGGCGGGCCCGCGCGGCGCGCTCACGGCGCCGCGCGGCCAGCTGCTCTTCCTGACGGGCCTGCTCGCGGGAGGGCCGCCACGCCAGACGGTCGGCGTCCTGCATCGCGGCGAGCACCTCCCCGGCCATCAGAAGCCTTCGCCGTCAGGGTCGGCGTCCGGGTCGTC
>NZ_JAALDW010000045.1:0-12226 GCF_014145055.1 Dietzia sp. DQ11-38-2 | reverse complement strand
AACCCGGGCAGTGGCTCGTCACCCGGCCCGTCCGGGGACACGGGGACCTCGCCGTCGACCTTCTTGACCGAGGACACGACAAACCCGGCGGTCCAACGGCGCTCACCGTCGGCCGTCTCGTCCTCCACGTGCTTCGCGCAGCGAGCAGTGACGACGAACGTGATGGTCTCGCCGATCTCCGGGTCGTGGGGGAGCAGGTCAGATGGGGAGCCCGAGAAGCGGGCACGCATGTTTCGAGATTCAGACATGGGGATTCTCCTTGGTGGGTGTGGCGGGACGGATGACGTACGAGTCGCGCCAGGCTGGGAGGGCGAAGCTGGGGTGGGTGGAGTGCTCGTCGCCGGAAAGTGCGGCCGCGTCGGCGCTCGCGTCGACACCGACCTCGGGATCGAATCCGGTGCTGAGCGTCGGGCCGTCGTCAAAGATCGACCGCCAGTCGATCTCCACGGCGTGTGGTTCGTAGCAGCCGCCGCCGGTGCGCAGGCGCTGTATGAGATCGGAGGAGTTGAGCGTCACGACTGTGCACTCGCCCAGAACTGTTCGAACACCAGGTGCTCGTCCGAGTCGACTGACGCGATTCCCACCGACCGGCTACCCCACCCGCCGGCACCTTGCGGGAACAGGACCCAGAGGCGACGGCCGGTCACCTTTTCCCATGTGCTGACGCCGGTGACCTCTAGCACGCGGGTGATGTAGTCCATGCCGCGTCCCGTACCGACGCGGCCGAGGAACTTGCCGTCCTCGTCTCGCTGGGGTGTGTCGAGGCAGTAATCGCCGGTGGGAGAGATGCCGCCGCCCTCCCAGGTGCAAGTGATTGACGCGGTGAACAGGCCCCGGTCGTTCATCCCGAGAGCTGTGGAGCTGACCGTGGCGAGCTGCGCTTCGTAGGAGGTGCCGTCAATCTCGATCGATGTCTTCGCGCTGCGCATCACCGCTCACCGGCCTGGGCGTTCTCGAGAAAGTCAATGAACTGGGAGGCCTCGACCTTGGTCAGCTCCGCCGACGAGGTGAATGGTCGACCGAAGTTCTTCTCCAGGTACTCAAGCTTCTCCGCGCGCTCGTTGAACCCCTCCTCCTTCAGCAGGATCGCGAGCTTCTGCTGCTGCGACCGGGTGCACATCTCGACACCGCCCGACACATCCGCCGCCTCGGAGCCACCCGACCCCGACCCCTCGGGGGCCGGGGCGGGCGACTCCTCACCCGTGCCCGACTCCGCCGCTGCCGGGGTGTCCTCGTCACCCGGCAGCGGCGGCATCCCCGCGGACACGGCCTGCCCCGAACCCTCCTCGGCCGGAGCAGGAGCCTGAGACTTCGCCGACTCGACCGCGCGGGACGGCGCAGACCGGCGAGCCGTCTTACGCGCGGCCGGCGCCGACCGCTGCGCCGTCGCCTGAACGGGGGCGGGAGCGGGCTCGTCGAGATCCTCAAGATCCTCCGACAGGGCGAACCCGTTGAGCACCTCCGGGAACATGTAGCGACACATCCGCGACGACGCGCGGGCAACCAGCTTGTCGGCCGGGTACGAACCGAGGTCGATGCGGGCCTTCTTCGCCTGGTCCGCGGTGAAGGTGAACTGCTGCCACTCCTCGCCGCCCTTGCGGCGTGCACGGATGCGGCATCGGGTCTCGGTCGACTCCTCGATCACGTACTCGTGGCCGGACTCGATGATCCGGCGGCGCATGTACTCGGCGGCGAAGCCGATTTTGCCCTTGATGACGTGCATGTTGGCCAGGGCGTCGATGGGGGTGATGCCCATCTCGTAGCCCTTCATCATGGCGGCGGCCACGCTGTGGGGCTTGCCCTTCCAGGCGTCGGGGACGAAGTCGGTAGCGGCGAGCACTTCGGCGGCCTTCCAGGAGCCCTGGAACAGGTCGAACCACTCGCGCATGTGGTGACCGTGCTGCTCCCAGGGTGACGGTGCGGGGGCCTGCGTGGCGGCGGGAACGACCTCGAATGGGGAGGTGGTGTCGGGCAGGTTGTTCATGCTGATCTCCTTGCAGTGGTGCGTGCGTATGTACAGGCGCGGCAGTAGCGGGCGGATGGGCGAGCGGGAACGACGATGAGGTTCCAGCCCTGGTAGGGGTGCCCGGCGGGGCAGTGGGTCATGTTGACGTTGTGGTCGGTGCCGTGGCGCCGCTTGTCGTAGTTGTTCCCGGATCGGCTGTCCCATCGGAGGTTGGCCAGTCGGTTGTCGGACGGGTCGCCGTTGTTGTGGCAGCCGTCCGCGCCCTCAGGCGCCGGGCCAACGAACGCGGCCAGGACGGCGCGGTGAACGAGCACGGACTCGCGGACGCCGCCGACGCTGAGGGTGAGGGTCTGGTAGCCGTGCGACCCGGTGAAGGTGCGCATGAGGCCGTAGCGGAGGGATCGGACGCGCCCGTGGTCACTGACCTCGTACAGGCCCTCGTAGCCGGGGATACTCTTCCAGCGCTCACCCACGACAACCTCCGTGGTTGTGGTCGGTTTCGAGACGATTCTCGTGGGTGAGCGCCTGGTGGGCGATGGACAGCAGTTCGGCGAGTTCGTCGCGGCCGATCCGGTGGGCGGTGATGTAGAAGGTCAGCAGGTCGCGGTTCTCGCCGGTGAGCTCGACGGTCGTCATGAAGCCCGGCGGGATCGACTGGTTGTCCTCCACGCCGTGGGTGTGCATCGCCACCCCGGCGATCGGGCGCCGGTCGCCGGTCACGACGCGACCTGCATGGGCGGCTCGAGTGCGTCGAGGACGTACTCGCGGGAGTGGTCGGCGAAGTCGGCGACCTGCTGCACGTACCGGAACCGCAGGAACGTCGACTCGTCGGCGCGGACCGGGATCAGGTCGTAGCCGTCGGCGCGGACGTGGATCGCTGCGACCAGATCTACCGGGCGGGAGGCCTGCACGTTCTTCCCGTCGAGGGATCCCCACTGCTCGGCGAACCGGTAGGCGGACAGCTGCAGGGCGGTCTCGCCGAAGATCCCGGACCGGCTGGTCTTGATGTCCAGCAGAGCTCGGAGGCGAGTGTCCGGGTCTTCGGGGTTGACGATGGTGGCGTACAGGTCGGCGGTGCCCGCGTACCCGTACTTCGGGCTCATGACGACGAACTCGACGAGCTCTGCTTGCACGTCCCATTCGTCGAGGAACCGGACGTAGGAGTCGACGTGGCCGGCCAGTTCGTCAGGGACGGTGACTTCTTGACCGACGACGAGCTTCTCGGCGAGGGCGTGGACCTCGGTTCCGCGTTTGGCGGCGGCGTCGAGGTCGGCGTATCGGGCGCCTTTGAGCTTGTCGAGCCGCTTGGAGGGGGTGAGGTCGCCGAGCTCGTCCCAGTGGTCGACGGCGTATCCGGCGGTGGTGTTGGCGGCCCAGCCGACGAGGGCGGGCTTGGGGACGCCGTTGGACAGGATGGTGGTGACGCCGGGGACCTTCTGGCCGTTGGCGTCGCGGTAGCCGTGGCCGCGACCGTAGTTACGGCGGGTGAACGGCGCTACGAATGTGGGCATGGTGAAGTCCTCAGCTCAGGTGGTGGGGTGGTTGCGCAGGTAGTCGGCCTGCTCGATGGCGAGCTGGTCGTCGATGTGTTTGGCGGCGTCTTCGCGGGACCAGCCGCGAGAGGCCCAGTCGTCGTATAGCCATTCGCGCGCGGCGTCGAGCTCCTCGTCGGACAACTCCGGTTCTGTGGCGGCGCAGCGGTCGAGAGGATTCACCATGTCGGCGCCCCCATGAGGGCCAGGCCGAACCAGATGGCGGCGAACAGGGCCGCCCCGGCCACGCTGATGATGAGCGCCTGCCAGAATGCCCCGGCCAGGGCCTCACGCAGTGTGAACCCGAACGCGAGGCCGAACCCGGTGCTGAGTGCGAAGATCATGGCGAACGCGACGGCGAACCAGTAGAGGACGATCAGAATCCCCATGCCAGCCACCTCCCGAAGTCGCTGGCGACCGAGCCCCAGAGCACGAGAGCGAACAGCACGGTGACGATGGAGACTGGGCCGACGGCGTTCGCCCACCTCGCACGTGGACCGGTCGAGAAGGCGTGGTGCCTCTCGTTCAGGCGATCCATCCGGCCGCTGTTGCCGACGGCCATCGCTTCCCGGTCGCGGGCGTCCTCGAGAGCGGTGCCGGCGGGGTGACGGTGCATCGCCTCCTCACGCGTCATGACGACACCGCCATTGGCTGACCCGCCGCGACCCACGCGTCCAACGAGGACCGCGGAATCCGCCACGGCCCGCCCACCTTGTCCCGCGACGCCCGGATCACACCGAGCTCGCACAGCGAGGCGACCGTCTTCGGGTCGCGGCCCACCAGAGCGCCCGCCTCCTGTGAGGTGAGGACGAGCTTGAACGATGCCCGGGCGACGTCTACGCGGGTCGTCATGCTGGCACCGTCACAACGCTGGCGTTCCACACGACGGCGAGCGGCGCCTGACGAACCAGGTTGTGTCGGGCGGACGCCCGACACGTGCCCCAGAGCCGGCTCTTGCCCTCGCCGAATGGCTCGGGGGCGCGGGTAATGACGAACTCTCGAGGCGGGAGTGGTGAGCCGTCGGCGAGCTTGCCGCACGGGATTGCGGTTACGGTTGCGGTATCGTTCTTCACGACAGACCTCTTTCTGTTCATGGCCCCGACCGGATGCCCCCGGTGCGGGGCCGTTCTCATGCAGCGCGAGGACCGCGATGCGCGACAGTTCGCTTCGTAGTGCGAGACGAATTGGGCACGAAAAGGGTGCCCGGGAGGACGCTCAGCGCCTCCTCGATCAGTTCGCCGATCTGCTTCGTGCAAGTTGACCGCTCGCCCGTGACGAGCATGTGGATGAACTGCCGGCTGCAACCGCAGTAGCGGGCGAGCCGCGCCTGGGAGAAGTCGGCGTTCTCCATGTACCTGACGAGCAGGTCGGCATCTCGAACCTTCATCCAAACCCCTCGTGATCGGCTTCGACGCCTCATGGCGACAGACATAGATTCCTCCCGGTGCGCTTCGTTGTCAAGCGGTACGCAACAAAACGTAGCGCACTGCTTGACAAAGCGTCAAGCACTTACACCGCTGTAGTTCGGCACGTCGCAGGTCATAACTAGTGCGAACATGCGGTTAACTAGTTGACGCGCAATCGCGACACTTTTGCGTTCTGCGGTTGACGGGCCCGGCCAACTGCCATTGCCAGGCACACCACGAAAGCGAGACGGTCTAGCCGTGCATGAGTACAAGCGCTTCGTACAGGAGCAGATGGACGCAAGGGGCTGGCGCCAAGCCGACCTCGTCCGCGCCTCCGGCCTCAGCAGGGCTCTGGTATCCCGGATCCTCCGGGACGACCGGCCCCGGCTGGGCCAGATGCCGGACGAATCGACGATGGCCGGCATCGCCAAGGCGTTCAGTCTCCCCACTGAGACGGTGCGAACCGCGGCCGCTCGTGCACTCCGGGGCTACGCCGACGACGGCGAAGCCCTCACCGCCGACCTGAGCGCCGTCAGCATCGACGCGCTGCTAATGGAAATTCGCAGGAGAGTGCAGGGCAATGAAGACCAGGGCACGACGCACGCGCAGGGCGATACGCCGACTGATGCAGAGACTGGGACTCGCGGAACCCCCATGAAGGGCGCCGACGTCGCCTGGCTCGAGGATCACCGAGCCCCGGACGTCGACGACATGCTCGACCGCGTCACCACTGAAGCCCGCCGGCAAGACGAAGCGGACGAGGAACGGGACGAACCGCTGCCGTACGACCCCGAACAGCTGCACGCCGCACGCGACCTGCCCGGGCGCTCGAAGGGGCAGTGGCTTCGGGAGCAGCAAGACCGAGACGCCGAGGTGGGCGATGTCGATGGACCAGAGGAAGGTGCCTGATGCCAGGTTACGGATTTCGTCTCTTCGCGATGGATCTAGTGATCCGAGACGGGCGAACACCTCAGAAGTGGCCTGACACCAAAGTAGGTGGCCGAAAAGTCGACTTTGTGAGCGTTCTCAAAGATGTTCTCCAAGACGCGAAGGGGACAAAGGAGTTCGGGACACCACGTGCACCCGGGGAACCCCCGCTGACGGCTGCGGAGCGGCGCATCCGCCCGTGTTTCCGCGTTGAGAGCGTGTCTGAACTTGGCACCAACAACTTGATGCTCCAGGTTCGCTACGGGCGCCACAAGGACGAGGACTTGGGAGTGCCTTTGGGGGAGGACTCGACTGACGACACGCCCCTCGGCGACCTGGCCCCAACGCGCGCATACCGGGTCGTTATCCTGCCTCCGACTGCCGGTACGACGGGGCTGCTGGCCGTCGAGTCGATCGGCGGTGCATGCCCGACGATGTACGTCCTGAAGTGGATTCGTCGGTGGATGTACGACCGAGCACAAGCCACCCTGGGGCACGAGAACGAGTGGTACAAGCTACGCGCATTTGCGGCAGCCGACCATGACCGGCTGAAGAAGTATCTGAACCAGGCTGCCCTTGACCACGCAGTCTTGATTCGTCGGAGCGTCGCCGACTCGCGACTTAGGTCGGACGAGATCTTTAGGATCGAAGCTGGCATTTTCGACAACTCGGAAGCCGATTTGCGCGAGCTGGCCAAAGGGGTGCTCGTGAGGGAGTCAGACGAAGCCGAGGGCGAGCGTGATGATCTGCTCGACGACCCCAGCTTGGCGGACGAAGTAGGGCAGGCAATCGAGGAAGAGGACTCGATCGCAGCAGCGGATGCAACGTTCGCCAGTGCTATGGGGTCACTGCTTGGTGGCGGCCTGGGCGAGTTGACCTATGACGACGGATACCTCGTGCTCGACACCGACACGGGGAAAGAGGCAGTTAGCCCGTCCCGGCTTCCCGAGGTCTTCACCTATCCCGTTTCATCGGACCGGCCATCTGACGCTGGCCTGCGGGCGGAGATCAAGGTCAAGGCCCTCTCGATTCGTAAGGAGATCGGTGCAACAATCGATCTCAGTTCGTGGTAGCAGGGGAGGTGCGCGCGATGATGTCTAGATTCTCGGTCTCATCGTTGGTGGCTGCGCATTGGAAGGGGCTGACCCAGCCGTCGAACGGTGCACCTCCCAAGCCAGATTGGGTAGCACGGGGAGTCCTCTGCGTCGGTGCCTTCGTCGCGATGCTCGCAGGGTTTGTCACTCGGGCAGACCTGGGAGAACCTGCCTTAAGGCTAGCGGCGTTCGCGCTGCTGACCGGATCCCTACTTACTGTGTTCTCGCAGCTTGCCTCATTCCGGTTGAAGCTCACCGAGTGGTTCGACGCCGATGATCTCGGTCATCGCGTAGAGAAAGACATGGTCGACGAGTCAGTCGCCCATGTGCTCTTCGCCGCAGTCCTGTCCCTCCTGGCTGCCGGTGTAACCGCGGTGGGGGCACTGCTTCCGCAGTCTGAGGGGCTGTTCGGCGCCATCGCTGGTTCAGTGCTCGCTGGCGTCACGTTTGCCCTGGTGTACTACGTAGTCGGGTTAGTCGTAATCACTCTTCCGAGGTTGTACGCGGCCTACGTATCAGTGAACGATGTCGACAGATCCTTGAACGGCATTGTCAAGGACAATCGCTTGCGGCCGATGCGCAGAACCTAGGAACTACACGGGTGTAATCCCAGCTCAAGTGGGGTTCTTGTCGTACTTGCGTGGTCCTATCCCGTCATGCGTGAATACCGATACCACCCGTGGCGGGCCCTGCGGGGTCTGCCACATATCACCCTCAGGTGGTCCGCAGCCGTCGCGAGGGGAAGCATCGACGGCCACACGATCACCCTGCACCCACTGCTCACCCAGGCGGAGCGTCGGTCAACGCTGGCGCACGAGCTGGTGCACCTCGAGCGAGGGCCGGCCCCGCCCCACCTAGTTGCCCGGGAGGAGCAGCTTGTGGAGGAGATTGCCGCGCGCCGGCTCGTCGGTCTGGACGACCTCGCCGACGCAATTGTGTGGCACGACGGCCGCGCCCACGACTGCATGGCTGACGACCTCTGGGTGGACCGCGCCATCCTCGTCGCGCGGATCCGGGCCCTGCGTCCGGACGAGCGTGCCTACATTGAACAGATCGTCGCCCGACGGGAGGAGACCGCGTGACCGAGCTCGAGCACCAGATCATGCGGTTCGAGGGGCGCTGGTGGCGGCTGGCCGGGTCCAAGGATGCCGCGATCCGAGACGAGCTCGACCTCGCGCCTACGCGCTACTACCAACTGCTGCACCAGCTCGTGGGCCGGGATGACGTCCACGCCGCCTACCCGGTGCTGGTGAACCGTCTCCGCCGCCGCATGTCCCGCCGTCCGGCCCGGCCCGCGGTCGGCACCCTCGACCTCGCCTAAGGAGCCACATGGCGAACGTCACCGCCTACGACACCGCCTCCGGGCGCCGCTACAGGGTCCGCTACCGGCGACCCGACGGCCGGCAGACCGACAAACGCGGCTTCGCCACGAAGAAGGCCGCCGAACTGTGGGCGTCCCAGAACACCGTCGACCTCGCCACCGGCGCCTGGTTGTCCCCGGAGGCGGGGAAGACGCCCCTGGGGGCTGTGGCGGACGCGTGGCTGGCATCCAAGACCCGGGTGACCCCGAAGACCCGCGCGGGCTACACCACCACAGTGAAGCTGCACCTGGCGCCGCTGCGGGACCTGCCCGTCGCGAAGCTCACACCGGCCGTCATTCAGGACTGGGTCGACAACTTCGACGGGTCACCGAAGACGGTGCGCAATGCGGCGTCGATCCTTCACTCGATCATGGGTCGCGCGGTCCGCGATCGGCTCGTTCAGGCCAATCCGTGCGACGGAATCGAGCTGCCGAAGGTGTCGGAGGGCGAGCGCCGCTACCTCACCGCGGCGCAGGTGGAATCCCTCGCGCAGGTATCGAAGCGGCCGACGCTCGTGAACACCCTCGCCTACACAGGGATGCGGTGGGGTGAGATCGCCGCCTTGCAGGTGGCGGACGTGGACCCGAAGGCCCGCCGCGTGTACGTGCGGAGGTCAGTGACCGAGGTGTCAGGGACTCTGCACTGGGGTGAGACGAAGGGCCGGAAGGTGCGGAAGATCCCGGTGTCGCCGTTCCTCGCGGACCAGCTGCGGTTCGCGATCAAGGATAAGGGCCCCGACGAGTTGGTGTTCACCGCGGCGCGTGGGGGAGTGCTGCGCTACCGCAATGCCCGCCGGTGGTGGGACGCGGCCGTCGCCAAAGCCGATGTTCCCGACGGGCTCACCCCGCACGAACTGCGGCACACCTGCGCCTCCCTGGCGATCCGAGCCGGAGCGAACATCAAGGTGCTCCAGGAGATGCTCGGCCACGAGTCCGCCGCGCTCACACTCGACCGATACGGGCACCTCTACGACGATGACCTCGACGCGATCGCCGACGCCCTGGAGGGACTGCGCTCACGGGAATGTGGGCAAAATGTGGGCACGGCGACCGGTTG
Source organism: Dietzia sp. DQ11-38-2 (assembly GCF_014145055.1). Taxonomy (NCBI): domain Bacteria; kingdom Bacillati; phylum Actinomycetota; class Actinomycetes; order Mycobacteriales; family Dietziaceae; genus Dietzia; species Dietzia sp. DQ11-38-2. The sequence continues at coordinate 2,884 of NZ_JAALDW010000045.1, read as the reverse complement.
AGTGCCGGTCGCCGTGCCAAAAACACGCCCTGACCTGGGCGCCCCCGAGAGGATTCGAACCCCTGACCAGCCGGGTAGAAACCGGATGCTCTATCCACTGAGCTACGGAGGCCTGCGACGCCCGCGTCCGGCGTCGCCGGAAGGATGATAGCCGATCCGGGGGTGTGCGCCGCAGCCGCGAATCGGCCCGTGGCGATCGGGTTAATACGATGGTGGCCATGACGTCGTCCAAGTCGACACCCGCCCGCGCCGGAACGCTCACGACCCGCAGCGTGGTGCCCGTCGTGATCCTGCTCGCGGTGGTGGCCGCCGCGGTGGTGATCCCGCTGTCGGGCATGTCCACGGAGGTGGCGCTCGCGCTGGTGGGCGTCCCGGACCCGGGCGTTCTCACCACGGCCGGGCTCCCGGCGGTCCGAGCGGTGGGCGAGCTGCTCGCCGCGGTGGCGGTGGGGACGGCCCTGTTCGCGGCGTTCTTCACCCCGCCCCAGAAGGACAAGACCCTCGACGTGGACGGGTACCGATCGCAGCGGATCTCCTCGTGGGCCAACATCTCGTGGGCGGTGGCCGCGGCTCTGCTCATCCCGCTGACCCTGTCGGACGTCTCCGGCCGCACGTTCTGGGCGGCGCTGCCCCCGGACCAGTGGATCGTGGCGATCAACCAGATCGACGTGGCCTCGTCCTGGCGGTGGGCGGCGGTGATCGCGCTGGTGGCCGGGATCGGTCAGCGGCTCACCGTGAGCTGGCGCTGGTCGGTGATCTGGTTGGGCGTGTCGGTGCTCTCGCTCCTGCCGGTGGCGGCCACGGGGCACGCCTCAGGGAGCACCGCGCACGACATCGCCACCAACTCGCTGATCATCCACCTGTTCGCCGCCGCGTTCTACGTGGGCGGGCTGGTCGCCGTGCTGGCCCACACCATGCGGGGCGGCTCCCGCGTGGCCCTGGCCCTGCGCCGCTACTCGGTGGTGGCGACCATCGCGATCATCGCGCTCGGGTTCTCCGGCATCATCAACGCGCTCGTGCGGCTGCACCCGGCCGACCTGTTCTCCTCCACCTACGGGCTGCTCGTGGTGTCCAAGGCGCTCCTGCTGGTCCTGCTCGCGCTGTTCGGCCTGGCCATCCGCCGCCGGATCATCGCCAGGATCGAGTCCAGATCGGCAAACGCTCCCGTCGACCGGCCGACCCTGGTGCGGATAGCGCTGGTCGAATCCGTGGTGATGGCGGGCACGATCGGGCTCTCGGTCTCGCTCGGTCGCACCCCGCCGCCGGCGCCGCTGTACGTGCCCACTCGCCAGGAGGCGCTCCTGGGCTTCGAGCTCCCCGGGCCGTTCTCACTCGGCACCGTGTTCGGGGTGTGGCGCTTCGACCTGGTGCTGGGCCTGGCCGCGGTCATCCTGCTGAGCCTGTACGTGTGGGGCCTGATCACACTGCGTCGCCGCGGTGACACCTGGCCGGTGGGCCGAACCGTGGCCTGGGTGCTCGGCTGCGTGATCCTGTTCCTCACCACCAGTTCTGGCATGGGGATGTACATGATGGCCGACTTCGCCAGCCACATGGTGGGGCACATGCTCATCTCGATGCTCGTGCCGGTGCTCCTCGCACTCGGCGGGCCGCTGACCCTGGCGTTGCGGGCGCTCCCGGCCGCGGGGCGTGGGAACCCGCCCGGGCCCCGTGAGTGGATCGTCGAGTTCATCAACAACCCCCTGTCCCGCTTCCTCACCCACCCGATCGTGGCCTCCGTGCAGTTCGTGGCGGGTTTCTACATCATCTACTTCGGCGGGTTCTACGAGGGCCTGGCCTCAGAACATCTGGGCCACATGTTCATGAACGTGCACTTCCTCATCAGTGGGTACCTGTTCTACTGGGTGATCATCGGTGTCGACGCCGCACCGCGGCACTTCTCGCCGCTCTACAAGCTCATGGTGCTGCTCAGCTCGCTGCCGTTCCACGCCTTCTTCGGCATCATGCTCATGAACTACAAGACCGTGCTCGCCGAGAACTGGTACGGCGGGATCGGACTGCCCTGGATCCCGGATCTCCTTCAGAGCCAGCAGGTCGGCGGCGGAGTCGCGTGGGCGGCGGGGGAGATCCCGCTGTTCATCGTCATGTTGGCCCTGGCGTGGCAGTGGTACCAGAGCGACATGCGGGACGCCCGGCGCGGCGAGCGCCAGGCCGAGCGTGACGACGACGCCGAGCTCAAGGCCTACAACGAGATGCTCAGCGCGATGTCCCGGGCGGACCGCAAGTCCTGAGGGGCGACCACCTCGTCGTCGGCGGCCCGCTTCTGCACACCCTGCCCGTCCCTCCACAGACCGGGCGCCGCGAGCGGCGCGACCGGGATTCGACGACGACGAGGTGGGGCACGCTCTGGGGCACGAGGCCGACGCACGGTCGGCCCGAGTGTGACAGGAGCGAGACCATGAACGAGACCCACACCACCGTCCGCGGAACCGTGATCACCGCCCCCACCACCCGCCGGGTCGGCGAGGACTCGGTCCTCTCCTTCCGGGTGGCCAGCAACACCCGCTACCAGGACCGCGACACCGGGGAGTGGAAGACGGGCGGCACGCTGTACTTCTCGGCCAATTGTTGGGGCAGGCTGGGCCAGCGGGCGTCCGGGACGCTGGTCAAGGGCGACGGCATCATCGTCCAGGGCCGCCTGCTGACCAACGAGTACGAGAAGGAGGGCAGGATCCAGCGGGATCTGGAGATGCGGGTCACCGCACTGGGACCGGACCTGTCCCGGATGGACGTGACGATGCGCAGGGCCCAGACCGAGGGATCCGGGCCGGCTCCCGAGGGGGAGGGGCCGGGCCGTCCGCAGGAGGCGGCGGGCGCGCCGGACGCCATGGAGATCGGGTCCCGCGACGCCGGCGAGGCGCCGGAG
>NZ_JAALDW010000437.1:0-3108 GCF_014145055.1 Dietzia sp. DQ11-38-2 | reverse complement strand
CGGTGAGCACGCCCCGCTGCCGGAGGGAGCGGATCTGCCCGAGCACGCTCACGCCACCGTCCTGCCCGTCGGCGGCGGGCTGACCGTCGTCACGCTCTGATCCACACCGCACCGGGCGGCGGCCGGCCGGCGCCCGTGGCGCCGTCTCAGCCCGGCAGCGACGTGACCGAATTCTTGGACACGCTCACCACGCCGCCGGCACTGACGGGGAACCGCAGGCGGTCGCGTTCGTGGTCGACCCCGATCACATCACCCGCGCCGATCTGGCAGTTCTTGTCCACGATCGCCTTGCGCACCACGGCGCCGCGGCCGATCCGGACTCCGGGCATGAGCACGCTGCCCTCCACCACGGCGCCGTCCTCCACGACCACGTTGTTGGAGACCACGGAGTTGCGCACGGTGGCCGCGGAGATGATCGTGCCCGCCCCCACCATCGACTCCTGGGACATCCCACCGTTGACGAACTTGGCGGGCGGCAGGTTGTCCTGTTGCGTACGGATGGGCCACAGCTTGTTGTAGAGGTTGAAGACCGGGTGCACCGAGACCAGATCCACGTGGGCGTCGTAGAAGGCGTCGATGGTCCCGACGTCGCGCCAGTACCCCCTGTCGCGCTCCGTCTCGCCGGGGACCCGGTTCCGCGCGAAGTCGTACACGTACGCGCGCTGCTGTTCCACCAGCGCGGGGATGATGTCCCCGCCCATGTCGTGGGTGGAATCCGGCTTCTCCGCGTCGGCCTTGAGGGCGTCGACGAGCGCGTCCGCGGTGAAGATGTAGTTGCCCATCGAGGCGAAGGTCGCGTCGGGGTCGTCCGGGGTGCCCGGTGGATCGGAGGGCTTCTCGACCCAGTCGCGGATCAGGTCGTCCTCCCCCGCGTCGATGCAACCGAAGGCGAAGGCCTCACGTCGCGGGACCCGGATCCCGGCGACCGTGACCGCGGCTCCCGTCTCGATGTGGTGCTCCAGCATCTGACGGGGATCCATGCGGTACACGTGGTCCGCCCCGAAGACGACGATGTGGTCGGGCCTCTCGTCGTAGACCAGGTTCAACGACTGGAGGATGGCGTCCGCCGAACCGGTGTACCACCGGGGTCCGAGCCGCTGCTGCGCGGGGACGGGGGTGATGTACTCACCACCCATCCCGCTCATGTGCCACACCTGCGAGATGTGCCGGTCGAGGGAGTGCGACTTGTACTGGGTGAGGACGCAGATCCGCATGAAGCCGGCGTTGACGAGGTTGCTCAGGACGAAGTCGATCAACCTGTAGGACCCGCCGAACGGGACCGCTGGTTTGGCGCGGTCCGCCGTGTGCGGAAAGAGTCGCTTGCCCTCGCCACCGGCGAGGACTATTGCTAGGACGTGCGGCTGGTTCCTCACACCCCCACCGTAACGATTTCCGGGCCGCCGACGCGGGCCATCGCGGGACTTGCCCCCGCTCTGCCCCGGCAGGACACCCCGTGGTCGGGCGGGGTTCACCCGCAACGCTCCAGGGGACGTCGCGGACGGCTAGGTTGGCCGGTGTGCGAGTAGCGATGATGACGAGGGAGTATCCGCCGGAGGTCTACGGCGGGGCGGGCGTCCACGTGACCGAACTGGTGGCCACCCTGAGGCCGCTGTGTGAGGTGGACGTCCTGTGCATGGGCGCCGACCGGGACTCCGCCCGGGCGTTCCGCCCTGATCCGGAGCTGGGCGAGCACGCCAACCCCGCGATCCGCACCCTCTCGGCGGGCCTGCGCATGTGTGTGGCCGCGGAAGGGGCGGACATCGTCCACTCCCACACCTGGTACACGGGCCTCGCAGGCCACCTCGCCGGGGAGCTCTACGGGATCCCGCACGTGGTGTCCGCCCACTCGCTGGAACCCAGCCGCCCCTGGAAGGCGGAACAGCTCGGCGGGGGTTACCGCGTCTCGTCGTGGTCCGAGCGCAACGCCTTCGCACACGCGGACGCGGTGGTCGCCGTGAGTGCGCGGATGAAGGACGAGATCCTCCGCGTCTACCCCGAGGTCGACCCGGAGAAGATCCACGTGATCCTCAACGGTATCGACACCTCCGTGTGGTCGCCGGGCGAGACCTTCACCGGCGAGGACTCCGTCCTCCGCCGCCACGGTGTCGACCCGGACCGCCCGATCGTCGCGTTCGTCGGACGCATCACCCGTCAGAAGGGTGTGCCCCACCTGGTCCGTGCCGCCCGCGACTTCCACCCGGACGCCCAGCTCGTGCTGTGCGCCGGTGCGCCGGACACCCCGGAGATCGGGGCCGAGATGGAGTCCCTGGTCGGCGATCTGCAGTCCACCCGTGACGGCGTGTTCTGGCTCCGCGACATGTTGCCGCGCGACGAGGTCATCGAGATCCTCTCCGCCGCCACGGTGTTCGCGTGCCCGTCCGTGTACGAACCCCTCGGGATCGTCAACCTGGAGGCGATGGCGTGCGACACCGCGGTCGTGGCCTCCGATGTCGGGGGGATCCCGGAGGTCGTCGTCGACGGTGAGACCGGCATCCTCGTCCATTACGACGAGTCGGACCCGGACGCCTTCGAGGCCGGCCTCGCCGCCGCGGTCAACGAGCTGGTGGCCGACCCCGCCAAGGCCGCCGCCTACGGCCGTGCCGGTCAGGAGCGGGCCCGGACCCGGTTCGCGTGGGAGGCGATCGCCGAGCAGACCCACGCGATGTACGCCTCACTCCTGTAGAGACCTGCGGAAGGACCGCACCTCGACGTGGACGCGGAGAGGAGCGTCGCCCACCCCTACCGCGGCCTCGACGCCGGCGCGGTTCAGGTGCACGCCACTGGGCCCCATGAGCGCGAGGTCCGCGGCGATCCGCGCGGGAACCTCCGTGGTGACATCGACCACCCGGACCGGGCCGGGATCGAAGCCTGCGGCCAGTCGGGTGTCGAGACGCTGCGCCTTGTCCGCCGCGGGCGCGAGCATCCCGGCACGGGACCTCAGGGGCTCGAGGTGGCCCGGGCCCGGCACCGCGACGACCAGTGTCCCGCCCGGACGCAGGACCCGCGCGAACTCGGCGGGGTTCCTGGGGGCGAAGACCACCTGGACCACGTCGACGCACCCGTCCTCCAGGGGCAGTCCGTCCCACGTGTCGACGACGAGAGCCGCGA
>NZ_JAALDW010000436.1:0-1222 GCF_014145055.1 Dietzia sp. DQ11-38-2 | reverse complement strand
CGCGACGTGGGAGCCCGGCATGCGGCCCTCCCCCGATCCGCCGCCGGCGGTCACCGTCGGCCACAGCGTCCGGCGCTTCCACGCCGTGCCCGGCACCGCGGCGTAGCGCCCCGGACCGGTGACGTAGCCGTGCAGCATCTCCACGACCTGGTCCATGTTGACCTCGTGGCCGTGGACGTACAGCTGGGCGATCGCGTGGAGCAGGGTGTCGGCCTCCGACTCTTTGCGCTTGAGCGTGTGGAGCAGGTTGGGCTCCATGAGGCCGGCGTCGAAACACGTCGCGGCGACGGACATCGCGGCGACCGGGTTGGGCGCGAACTCCAGGAAGGTGACGTACCCGGCCTCGACGGCCTTGCGCACGGCGTGGGTGAACCACACCGAGTGCCGCATGCCCTTGACCCAGTACTCCTCGGCGTGGATCGGCTCGTGGCCGGCCCGGTAGAAGGTCTCCTTGTCCACCGAGGAGAACAGGCCGGAGGTGAGTTCGCGCGGTTCCAGACCCGCGATCTCGGCGGCCAGCTCACCCAGCAGCATGTCGACGTCCGAGGTGTGCCCGGCGCCGCGGACCTGGAGCTGGCGGGCGAACTTGCCCTGCTCCTCGACCCAGGCCACGAACTCGGCGACGGGCGTGGCACGACCCCCGACCGTGGTGTGGGTGGGGGCGGCGTAGACGGCGGGCTCGATCGAGGCGAACCTCGGGTTGTCGGCGATGATCTGCGCGATCTCCTCGGCCGAGTACTCGACCAGCGCCATGGCGCCGGCGTCCTCGTCCGAGACCTGCTGCTCGGCGTCGCCCATGAGACGTGAGCGCACGCAGATCACGCGCACCGCGTCCTCCAGGCTGAGCCCGCCCGCCGCGTAGGCGGCGGCGACCTCGCCCATGGAGTGACCGATCACGGCCTCCGGCTTGGCGCCGAGCGCCTTGAGCGTGTCGACCAGCGCGACCTGGACGGCGAAGATGCCGACCTGCGCGTTCTCCACCTCGTAGGTGACGGAGTCGTCGAGGAACATCTCGACCATCCGGTACCCGGCCTCGAAGTCGATGAGGTCGTCCACCGCGTCCAGGCACGAGGCGAACAGCGGGTTGGACAGGTACAGCTCCTTGGCCATCTTGCGGTGCTGTGCGCCGAAGCCCGAGAAGACCCAGACGTCGCCGGTGCCCGCGGGGGCGTCCGCGCTGAAGACGCCGGGGCCGGGGTCGCCGGCCGCCAGCGCGCGGAGG
>NZ_JAALDW010000435.1:0-2068 GCF_014145055.1 Dietzia sp. DQ11-38-2 | reverse complement strand
TCGGTGCCGCCGCTGCCGGTGGTGCTCTCACCCTCGTCGTCGACGGACTCCGCCTCGTACCAGGGGCCCCACGAGCCGTCCGGGTTCTTGGCACGCAGGGCCGCGACGGCCTGCGGGTTGTAGCCCTTCCACGTGACGCCGACCATCGAGAACGGGGTCTCGGAGGTGACCTCCTTGACCGGGGCGGAGCCCACCGCGATGTCGGTGTCCACACCCGCCGCGGCGGGTGCGTCGGACAGGGAGACCTCGGCCGTCCCGGTGGGGACGGCGGTGCCCGCGGTGGCGGCGATGTCGTCTCCGGACTCGACCAGGTGGTCCGCCCCGTACACGGCGAGGGGCGTGACGACGGACGCCGCGACCGCCACCGCGAGGGCGAGGGTCCTGCGTCGACCGCTGACGTTCAGGGGGCGGCGTCGTGTTCTCAAGGGCTTCTCCAGATCAGGTCTGTGTCTCGCGGATCCCGCTGCGGAACACTTCTTCCCGGCGGCCGCGAGCGCTGCGACCACTGGGACGAATGTGACGAACGTGGTCAATGGTAGCTAAGAAACGCGTGAAACCAAGTGCTACGGAAGTGAATTTTGGGGTCACAGCGGTGTAGTTTCGAACCGGTGTACGACGACGCGGCCGCCCGACGCGCGGACTGAGCAGCGGCACCGCGCACGGGTGGGGACCTCGTCGTCGTCGTCACCTGGTGTGGCACCGGGCCCCTCTCCCCGCCCGCCCGATACCCTTGGACCCGGACCCGCGCCGACCGGCGCGTGGACACGCCGGGCGCAGCGCCTGTTCAGGCTCAGCGACCCGGCGACGGACTACGGGAAGGCTCGAAGTGATGGCAGGCGATCGGCAGTGGGGGACCTATGACCTCATCGTGGTGGGGTCCGGTTTCTTCGGTCTGACGGTCGCCGAGCGGGCCGCGGCCGAGCTCGGCGCGCGCGTGCTGGTGCTCGACCGGCGTCACCACATCGGCGGCAACGCCTACTCCGAGGCCGAGCCGGAGACCGGCATCGAGATCCACAAGTACGGGGCGCACCTGTTCCACACCTCCAACGAGCGGGTGTGGGAGTACGTCAACCGTTTCACCGACTTCACCGGGTACCAGCACCGCGTGTTCGCGATGCACAAGGGCACGGCGTACCAGTTCCCCATGGGCCTGGGCCTGATCAACCAGTTCTTCGGTCGCTACTACTCGCCCGACGAGGCGCGGAAGCTCATCGCCGAGCAGGCCGCGGAGTTCTCGGCCGAGGACGCGGCCAATTTCGAGGAGAAGGCCATCTCGCTGATCGGGCGGCCGCTCTACGAGGCGTTCATCAAGGACTACACCGCCAAGCAGTGGCAGACCGACCCCAAGAACCTGCCCGCCGGCAACATCACCCGCCTGCCCGTGCGCTACACGTTCGACAACCGCTACTTCAACGACACCTACGAGGGCCTGCCCGTCGACGGGTACACCGCGTGGCTGGAGAACATGGCCGCCGACGAGAAGATCGACGTGGTTCTGGACACCGACTGGTTCGACGTCCGCGAGGCCGTTCGCGCGGCGAGCCCGGACGCGCCCGTGGTCTACACCGGCCCGCTCGACCGGTACTTCGACTACGCCGACGGCGAGCTCGGGTGGCGCACCCTGGACTTCGAGACCGAGGTCCTGCCCACCGGCGACTTCCAGGGCACCCCGGTGATGAACTACAACGACGCGGAGTACGACTACACCCGCATCCACGAGTTCCGTCACTTCCACCCCGAGCGCACGAACTACCCCACGGACAAGACCGTCATCATGCGCGAGTACAGCCGCTTCGCCGAGCGCTCCGACGAGCCGTACTATCCGATCAACGAGTCCACCGACCGCGTGAAGCTCGCCGCCTACCGCGAGCGGGCCAAGGCCGAGACCGCGGCGAACAAGGTCCTGTTCGGCGGACGCCTGGGCACGTACCAGTACCTCGACATGCACATGGCCATCGCCTCGGCGCTGACGATGTTCGACAACACGCTGGCCCCGCACCTGCGGGACGGGACCGCGCTCTCCGACTGAGCCCCGGCCGTCCCGGCCGCTCGCCGCTCGTCCGCGCCC
>NZ_JAALDW010000434.1:1260-5498 GCF_014145055.1 Dietzia sp. DQ11-38-2 | reverse complement strand
GGACGTCGAACAGACCGCTCGCCTCCGGTTGCCCCCGGATATCCGGGACTGACCTACCGCGACGAGAGGACCCGTCCGCGCATCAGGCGCGGACGGGTCCTCTCGATTGTGCGGGGTGTGTCAGCTCGCGGAGCTCAGCAGGCCCGTGACGGTCGGGCTCGACAGCGGCGCGACGTCATATCCGACCGATCCGGACAGGCCCGCGGTGAGGGAGCCGCCGATGGCCGAGTCGATCGGGTTGATGACGGAGCCGGGGTCCAGCGAGCCGGTGCCGCCTCCGCCCGCTCCGGGGTTGGTGCCGGCGACGATGACGGGAGACGAGGTCGCGGTGGTTCCGACCCAGGTGTCGCCCAGTGTGTCCTGGTTGTTCAACACGGCCGTGTAGCGGTACACCTGCGTGTCGGCCGTACGGGGGATGTCGTCCGCGAAGGCGACGGTGGTGCCTGACCCCGGCATCTCGACCTGCCCGACCTCGACGCCGTCACGGAGGATCGTGACCATCGTGCCGGCGGGGAAGTTGTTCGAGGGCCGCTGGAAGGAGGTCACCACGTTGACCGCGAGCGAATCCTCGTCGAGCGCGCCGGGCTGGGCCTGGACGTTCAGGTTGGTGTTCCACTGGAAGGGGACCCACGGGGCGTTGGTGATCGTGGTGGTGGTGAGGGCGGCCGCATTGGCACTGGCGGCACACTCCACCTGGGCGCCGGTGGTGCCGGTGCCACCCGCCGTGGTTCCGCGGGTGTACTGGAACTGGGTCGACGCCGCATCGGTGGCGGCGGCGGCTCCGGCCCCGGGCAGCCCGAAGACGATCTGCTGGCTGGGGGTGTTCGGTGCGCGCATGCTGAAGGTGACCTCGGGCAGCTGGAACGACAGGTTGTTGTTCTTCTGCAGGCCGGTGTTGATGGACGTGCCGGTGTTCGTCCCGTAGCGGGCGGATTGTCCACCCCAGATCCGAACGGTGTTGGACCCCGCCTGGGTCGCCTTGGTCGTCGGGCTGACCTCGGCCAGCGAGGGGCTGCCGGCGGTGATCCCGGTGGCGCCGCTCGTCAGCGTCTGGGTGCGGTAGTCGGCGTTGCTCGGCGCCTGGATGTCGTAGGTGATCCGGCCGACCCGCACCGTGTTGGGCTGCATCGGCCCCGGCTGGATCGAGACCTCGAAGAACTCGCCCGGAGAGACGAACGTGGGGTAGGTGACCTCGACCGTGTTGGTCCAGGTGTTCACGCCCCCGATGTTCAGAGCGTTGTCGGGAGTGCAGGTGTAGGTGACCTCGACCGTCCCGGTGGTGGTGGGTGAGTTCTGGGCCGTGGCCGCCGGGGCGAGGGCGATGGCGGTGGCCAGCGGCAGGGTGGCTCCGGCCACCAGCGCCGTAGCGCGTGTCAACATCATGGGGAGTCCTTTATCTCTGTGGTCATCAGCGCCGTGCGACGGGTGGCGCTGAGGGCCGTTCGGCGGCCCGGTATGGGCGTTCGGGTTGTCTGTTCGTCTGCTGAGCGAACGTCGTGACAGGGGAAGTGTGACATAAACCACTAGGGAGTACCAACGGTATACGACGTCTTAGTTGGACGAGGTGCTTATTCGCCGAAACGCTGGCCCGGTCGCTGACCGTCGTCAAAACCGCAGGCAAAGGACACGCGTACCGAAATGTGTCCAATTTGTTAAGGACGGGTCAGTAGTGCAACTAGGGAAAATTGGGGCGAAGTGTTATCGGATCTAAATAATAAGGCGGCTGTGACAATGCTGTGCGCCATGTCACACTTGCCGGGACTACCTATCTGAGACGAAGGCCGGTCGTCGCCCCCGATGGCCCGGGATCCGACTTCATCCAGATCTAAGCCAATGTTAAGGAGAACGATCCATGGCACGTACGTGGCACCCTTCAGCCAGAATCGCGGCGCTCGGACTAGCCGCGGCGTTCGTCGCCGCCGCGGCGCCGGCCGCCACTGCCCAGATCCCGGGTAACAACCCCCGCACCACGGTGTATCCGGTCGACAACACGCAGATCCAACTCGCCGTCTACCCCCTCGACCAGGCGGCCGGGACCGTCCGGGTCGTGATGCAGAACAACACCGGGACCAACCTCAACTGCACCGGTATCGATGGCGGGCCGGCGGCGACGGTCACCACCGCCGAGGTCGTGGCCCGGTCGATCGACTACTTCACGCAGTACCCGCTCTCCGAGCTCGCTGATCTCACCCTCAATCTCCCGTCCGCCGCGGGTGGCGCGCAGAACATCGGCCTCGGATCGGCCCAGGTCCAGGCCGGAAGTGCTGCGGAGTTCTTCAATCCGGAGTGGGACGCCCTCAACCAGAACGAGGCCGCCCTCGAGCAGGCGCGTCTCGCCGGCCACTACGGCGTCTTCGGGACGAACATCACCATCCCCGCCACCTCGGCGTTCGAGCAGAACGTCCGTCTCGATCATCCTGTCGAGGGTCAGCGCGCGGACTTCCAGACCGGCGTGTTCATGACCTGCACCATCGCCGGCCAGCGCTACGCCTTCCACGCGTACGAGGGGGGCGTGAAGCCCAACTACGCGACCAATACCTCGACGGGCAGCCTCGGCAGCGCCGGCCTCGGCAGCTGACAGTCACCCCCGCGGTCAGACCGCGACCAGAGCAATCCGATAGGACCCCGGTCTCTCCACGATGGCCGGTACGACAGGAGCAGTGAAGAATGATCTCAACCACCACCACAGCAGTGCGCGGGGCTGTCGCTGCGGCTGCCGCACTGGCTCTCGTGGCCGGCGCGGCCCCCGCGCTCGCCCAGGTGCCCGGCGGCAACCCCGGCGGCTACGTCATCAAGGTCGACGACACCTCCCTCGTCGTCACGGTCAACGACAAGGGGGAGGCGCCCACGACGATCACCGGATCGATCCAGAACACCACCGATGCGAACTTCCGCTGTGAGGTCCCCCAGTTCAACATCGGAGGTCAGAACACGGCGCTCGGTTACGGCCAGGTGACCACCGCCGCGGCGGCCGAGGAGGTCCGGGAGTACTACCGGACCCGGGTGTTCACCGGCCCCACCGACACCAACGCCAACGGCGACCTGGTGTCCTTCGGGTCGGCCCTCGACATCTTCCCTGCGGGCAGCGCCATCGGCTCGGCGGAGGCCGGACCGCGGCAGGCACACAACGAGGCACGGGTCGCCGGACGCACGGGTGACCCCCGGGTGAACAACGCGCTCCAGTTCACCGTCCCGGCCGGTGGCACCGTGGACTACACGGCCCCGCTCGGTGTCCCGGCCACCGGCGACCGTGGCGAATGGAGGGCCGCCGCGGTGTTCATGTGCCGCAACATGGTGACCAACGACTGGTTCCTCTACATCGGTCTCGAGGACATCGAGGACCCGAACCCGGCGCCCGACCGCAGCACGACGGGAAGCCTCGGTGCCGGCTCCGTCGGCTCGTAACCCCCTTCAGACCGAATTCTCAAGGAGACTCATGTCCACCTCACGCGCCCTCAAGGGCTTCACAGCGGCGTCCGCGAGCGCCCTCATGGTTCTCGGCATGGCCGGGACCGCGGCCGCGCAGAACACCGTGACCGTCGTTCCCGGTGACAACGGTGACGGCCGCACCGTCGTCGTCAACAACCCGGGGATGACCGTCGACATCGTCAACGTCGACCGGGCCGCGGGCACCGTCCAGGTATCGATGACCAACAACCTCGGCTTCACCGTCTTCTGCGAGGCGCCCAACCAGGACACGGTCGCGGGTGCCCGGCCCGGTGGCACGGTCTCGACGGCCCCCGTCGTCGAGATGTCGGCCGAGTACTACTCGCGCTACCAGAACGTCCGGGCGGAGATGGTCAGCATCACGGCGTCCGGCTCGACCATCACCATGCCCCTGTGGCCGCTCACCCAGTTCTTCCCGCAGGGCAGCCTGGGGGATATGGCGAGTGAGGCCGTCCAGCTCCGTTCGCGCATCACCGAGCAGAACACCCGGGCCAAGGTCGAGGGACTGTACGGCACGACCGGGTCCTTCCAGATGACCAACGGTCAGACGGTCAACCGGACCATTACGCTCGGGCCGCCGGCCACCCAGCCCCGCGGCGAGGATCTGATCGGCTTCTTCACCATGTGCGCCCAGGGGACCAACTCCGCGGCCGCGCAGGGCAGCGGTCAGCTGTACGCCTGGTCCACGTTCGAGGACGGATGGCCGCCGCCGGTCGTCGTCCCCGAGAACACCGGCAGCCTCGGGAGCGGGTCCCTCGGGTCGCTGGGGAGCAGTGGCACCGATCCCGTCG
>NZ_JAALDW010000434.1:0-1239 GCF_014145055.1 Dietzia sp. DQ11-38-2 | reverse complement strand
CGGAGCCGCCGGTCGAGCCGGAGCCGGAGCCGCCTATCGACGAGTGACAGACGGTACGGCCTGAGACCCGATCAGGCCACGTGATGAAGAGGGACGGGCCGGTCGCATCACGCGACCGGCCCGTCCCTCTTCGCGTGGTGATCTCGTGGCCCGCGTCTAGAGTCGACTCCGAGACCGATCACCGTCCCGCCCGCCGATCAGAGGAGCCCGATGCCCACCCCCGCCACCGTCGATCCGGCGGCCAGAACCCGACTGGCCGAGTTGGTCGCCGAGCTCGCGGTCGTGCACGGCCGCGTCACCCTCTCCTCCGGCCGGGAGGCCGATTACTACGTGGACCTGCGCCGCGCGACGCTGCACCACGAGGCGTCCCCGCTGATCGGACGTCTGTTGCGCGAGCTGACCGCGGACTGGGACTTCGACGCCGTGGGCGGGCTGACCCTCGGGGCGGACCCCGTCGCGACCGCCATCATGCACGCGCCGGGTCGGCCGATCGACGCCTTCGTCGTGCGGAAGGAAGCGAAGAAGCACGGGATGCAGCGCCGGATCGAGGGTCCGGACATCGTGGGGAAGCGGGTCCTGGTGGTCGAGGACACCACGACCACCGGTAACTCCCCGCTCACCGCGGTGACCGCGTTGCGGGAGGCGGGCGCCGAGGTGGTGGGCGTGGCGACCGTCGTCGACCGTGCCACCGGCGCCGATGACGTGATCCGGGCCGAGGGCGTGGACTACCGCGCCCTGCTCGGCCTGACCGACCTGGGACTGGAGTGACATGGCAAACGGATGGATGAGGGCACGGAACAGCACAACCGAGAAGACGACGATGACCTTCCCCTCCGTCATGACGCGGGCACTGAGCGAGCGGGTGCTGTCGCTCATGGACACCTCCCGCCCGGAGGGTCCCGCGTTCCTCGCCGCCGCCGCGGGTACGGAGCTCGCCAAGGCGACCGGGTTCGGCCCACTGGAGAAGCTCTGCAAGCCGCTCATCGTCCCGGCGGCGCTGGCCATCGCGCTGCGGGACGGAGCTCGGGGTGAGGGAGCTGGGCGACCGGGAGTCGGCGGTCTCGGGCCGCTCGCGACCATGCTGCTGTCGGTCACCGGCGCGGCGTACACCACCGGCGACGTGATCCTCATGCTCGGGGGCGGACATGCGAGCCGGTCGAAGGCGCGCCTGGTCTCGGGCGCGGCGGCGTTCGGGGTGGGCCATCTCGCGCTCGGCGGGCTGATGCTCCGGTCCGGGCT
>NZ_JAALDW010000433.1:0-1320 GCF_014145055.1 Dietzia sp. DQ11-38-2 | reverse complement strand
AGTGGCCGGCCGTCCGGATGCGCCCCGGCTCCCACGAGGCCACCCGGTCGGTGAAGGGGGTGAGCATCGCGTGGTCGCCGTCGAGGAACTCGTCGACGTGCAGGTCCACGCCGACCCCCAGCTCCTCGGCCAGATCGATCAGTCTGTGCGTCTCGGCGACACTGTCCGGGGCGATGTGGGGGGCGCCGCCGATGAGGTCGGCCCCGGCCTCCATGGCCGCGCGGACGCAGTCGGCGGGATCGTCGTCGCCCGCCATCGCGACGATCTGCAGGTCCAACTCGTCCGCGAGTTCGTCACGCACCCGGACCAGGGCCCGGATCCCGCGAAGGGGATCACCGTCGTCGTGGAGGTCGACGTGGGTGCGTACCGCCGTGGTGCCGCTGGCGACCAGGCGACGGGCCGCCTCCAGCGCCCGATCATGGATCTCGTCCTCGTCGACCGTGGCGGAGAAGGCCCTCCACGCGTCGATCGCCGCGCCGAGGTCGCACCCCGGCGGCCTGGTCGCACCCCAGCTCAGGGCCTTGTCCAGGTGCGCGTGGGGTTCCGCCGGCGCCGTCAGGGCGAGGTAACCATGACCGTCGATCACTGCCGGGCGGTGAGCCTCGGGGCCGGCCCCGCCCGCCCCCTCGTCATCGTCGGCCCCGTCCACCTCCGTGACGGCGACGACCACACCACCCTCGATGTCCAGATCGACGACCCGGCCGTCGGGCAATCCGACCCCGGTGATGCGGTCAACCCGCCTCGGGCCTGCGGTGCGAGCCCTCCCGTCGTGCGGCCTCGCCGGGGAGGCGTCGCGGCCCGCTGCTACGTCACCACGCTGGCGTGTGAGTGTGTCCACTGACTGGGTTCTCCTGCTCTGCCGGACCGTCCCCGACCGGGTCGGTATGGTGTCCTTGCGCTTTCGCTCAGGACGCGGGATATTGACCTCGTCAATACAGATCAGTGTCACGGGCGGGTGTTTCGACCGGATTACCCCGCCGGATCTGGCCTGTAACCGCTCACAGAGCGCTCGCGGAGAACGGGAGGCACCGGTGTCGGGACTTCGGGAAGACGGTCTGACGCGCCTGGGTTCCCGCATCCGGCATCACCGTCAGCAGCTCGGCCTGACCCTCGTGGAGGTGGCGGGCCACGCCGGCATCTCCCAACCCTTCCTCAGCCAGATCGAGCGAGGCAAGGCCGCCCCGAGCATGTCGACCCTCGAGGGCCTCGCGCACGCCCTGGGCACCACCCAGGCGCACCTGCTGGAAGCGGTCGACTCCGGCGACCAGGCGGCAGGCCGCCCGACGACGACCGACCGGGCAGCGTCCGGCGGCGGCGCCC
>NZ_JAALDW010000432.1:847-5317 GCF_014145055.1 Dietzia sp. DQ11-38-2 | reverse complement strand
CCTCCTCGATGACCTTCTGGTGTCGCCGTTGGATGGAGCACTCGCGCTCCCCCACCGCCCAGACGGTCCCGTGGGAGTCGGCCATGACCTGGACCTCGATGTGGCGGCCCCGTTCGAGGAACCGCTCGCAGAACACCGCGTCGTCACCGAAGGCCGACCTGGCCTCGCGTCGCGCGGCGGCGATCTCGTCGTGGAGCGCGTCGAGGGTGCGGACGATCCGCATGCCCCGACCGCCGCCGCCCGCGGACGCCTTGACGAGTACCGGGAGCATGTCCTCGGTCACGTCGGCCGGCTCGAGATCGGTGAGCATGGGCACGCCCGCCTCGCCCATCATCTTCTTGGCCTCGATCTTCGAGCCCATCGCCTCGATGGCGGGCACCGGCGGGCCGACCCAGGTGAGCCCCGCGTCGATCACGTCGCGGGCGAACCCGGCGTTCTCGGACAGGAACCCGTAACCCGGGTGGATCGCGTCGGCGCCGGCAGCCCTCGCCGCGGCGATGAGAAGGTCACCACGCAGGTAGGTCTCCGTGGGGGTACTGCCGGGCAACCGGACCGCCGCGTCCGCCTCACGGGCGTGCGGGGCGTCCGCGTCGGCATCGGAGTAGACGGCGACCGTGGTCATGCCCAGGCCGCGGGCGGTGTGGTGGACGCGGCGGGCGATCTCACCGCGGTTGGCGACGAGAACCGAGGTGATCGGGGCGACGGTGGTCTGGGCCGGAGTCGTCGGCGCAGGGGTGGGTGCGTTCTGCATGATGGAGTTCCTCACATCCGGAAGACGCCGAAGCGGTCGGTTCCGGCGACGTCTCCGGAGTGGATCGCGGACAGGCTCAGACCCAGGACGGTCCGGGTGTCGCGGGGGTCGATGATGCCGTCGTCGTAGAGCATCCCGGACAGGAAGGCCGGCAGCGATTCCTTCTCGATCTGGTCGGCGATCATGGTCTTGAGACCGTCGATCGTCTCCGGGCTCATCTCCTCACCCCGCGCGGCCGAGGCCGCGGCGGCCACGGAGGTCACCACGTCGGCGAGCTGCTGACCCCCCATGACCGCGGACTTGGCGCTCGGCCACGTGTAGAGGAACCGGGGGTCGAACGCGCGGCCGCACATGCCGTAGTGGCCCGCGCCGTAGGAGGCCGCGGTGATGAGCGACAGGTGCGGGACCTCGGAGTTGGAGACCGCGTTGATCATCATCGAACCGTGCTTGATGATGCCGCCGCGCTCGTACTCCGAGCCCACCATGTAGCCGGTGGTGTTGTGCATGAAGAGCAGCGGGGTGTCGTACCGGTTGGCCAACTCGATGAACTGCGTGGCCTTCTGCGCCTCCGCGCTGAACAGCACACCGCGGGCGTTGGCGATGATGCCGACCGGGTACCCGTGGATCTCGGCCCACCCGGTCACCAGGCTCGCCCCGTAGAGCGGCTTGAACTCGTCGAAGTCGGACCCGTCCACGACGCGCGCGATGATCTCCCGCGGATCGAACGGGATCTTGAGGTCGTCGGGGACGATGCCCAGGAGGTCCTCGGCGTCGTACAGCGGCGGGGCGACCTCGGCGCGCGGGGCGCGCCCGGCCTTGGTCCAGTTGAGCCGGCGCACGATACCGCGCGTGATGCGCGCGGCGTCGGCCTCGTCGGTGGCCAGGTGGTCGGCCAGACCGGAGACGCGGGCGTGCATGTCGGCGCCGCCGAGGGTCTCCTCGTCGGCGATCTCGCCGGTGGCGGCCTTGACGAGGGGCGGCCCCGCGAGGAACACCTTCGAGCGCTCCTCGATCATGACCACGTGGTCGCTCATCCCCGGGACGTACGCTCCGCCCGCGGTGGAGTTCCCGTAGACCACCGCGATCGTGGGGATGCCCGCCTTCGACAACCGGGTGAGGTCGCGGAAGAGCGCCCCTCCCGGGATGAACACCTCCTTCTGGGTGGGCAGGTCGGCGCCCCCGGACTCGACGAGGCTGATCACCGGGAGCCGGTTCTTCATGGCCACGTCGTTGAGTCGGAGGATCTTGCGCAGGGTCCACGGGTTGGACGTGCCCCCCTTGACCGTGGGGTCGTTGGCGATCACGAGGCACTCCACGCCCTCGACGACGCCGATGCCGGCGACCACGGAGGCGCCGGTCTGGAAATCGGATCCCCACGCGGCGAGCGCACACAGCTCGAGAAACGGGGATTCGCGGTCGAGGACCATGTCGATCCGCTCCCGGGCGGTGAACTTGCCCCGCTCGCGGTGGCGGGCGACCTTGCGCTCGCCGCCTCCGGCGAGAGCGGGGTCGAGATCGGCCGCGAGCTGGGCGAGCTTGTCCTCCATCGCGGCTCTGGCGGCACCGAACTCGGCGCCGGTGGTGTCGAGGGTGGATCGTAGGAGGCTCATGCGGTGTACCCCAGACGGCGTCCGGCGAGGGTGGTGAGGATCTCGGTGGTGCCTCCGCCGATGCCCAACAGGCGGACGTCGCGGAACTGTCGGCTCACCTCGGACTCGGCCATGTATCCGAGTCCCCCGAAGAGCTGGAGTGCCTGCGTCGCGACCCACTCCGCGCACTCGACAGCGGTGTTCTTGGCAAAGCAGACCTCGGCGATCGCATCGTGCCCCGCCTCGGCCAGGTCCACGCAGCGGTGGGTGTAGGTGCGGGCGACGTCGATGCGGCGGGCCATCTCGGTGACGGTGTTCTGCACGGCCTGCCGGGAGAGCAGGGGTCGGCCGAAGGTCTCGCGTTCGCGGACCCAGTCCAGGGTCAGGTCCAGGCAGCGCTGGGCGTGGGAGTACCCCTGCGCGGCCAGCGCCGCGCGCTCTCCCACGAAGCCGATCGCGATCTGGGCGAACCCGTCGTTCTCGGCGCCGACGAGGTTCTCCACGGGAACCCGGCAGTCGGTGAACGTCAGCTCGGCGGTGTCCGAGGCGCGCCAGCCCAGCTTGTCCAGCGGAGCCGAACGGTGGAAACCGGGGGTGTCGGTGGGGATCACCAGCAGACTCACGCCTGCCGCTCCCCTGAGCTCGTCGCCACCGGTGCGCACGGCGGTCACCACGAAGTCGGCGCGGGTGCCGGAGGTGATGTACGTCTTGGCGCCGTTGACGACGTAGTGGTCCCCGTCCCGGCGGGCGGTGGTGGTGAGACGCCCGACGTCGGAGCCCCCACCGGGTTCGGTGATCGCCAGGGAGCCGATCATCTCGCCGGCGAGAGTGGGGGCGACCCAGCGCTCGATCTGGTCGGGCCTGCCGGACTGGGCCAGGTGTGGCGTGGCGATACCGCAGGTGAACAGTGAGGCGAACACACCGCCGGAGACCCCGGCCTCGTGGAGGGCCTCGCACACGATCAGCGAGTCCCGCATGCCGCCGCCCCCGCCGCCGGCCTCCTCCGGGAACGAGACGCCGAGCAGGCCCAGCTGACCGGCCTTGGCGTGGAGCTCACGAGGGAGCACGCCCGCGGCCTCCCACTCGTCCTGGTGGGGCAGGATCTCGCGCTGGGCGAAGCGGGTCGTGGTCTCGCGCAGGGCGAGACTCTCGTCGGAGTACCAGGGGTCGCCCGGTACGTGGGGCGGGATGGTCACGAGTTCTCCTTCGCGGGTGCCGGAACGGCGAGGACGGGGGCGGTGATGTCGTGGGGGACGTCGACGACGCGGGAGCGCAGCCACTCGGCGAGACCCTTGGCCTGCGGATCCCAGCGGTAGCCGTGGGCGACTCCCTTGCCGAGCAGGCCGTCGACGACGAAGTTCAGGGCGTTGATGCGCGGCAGCTCGTACCGCTCGATCGCCAGGTCGGCGGTCTCGGGGAGAAGTCGGCGGATCTCTTCGACGGTGAGGGTGTCGCGCATCCAGCGGTAGGCCTTCTGATCACCGGCCCACAGTCCGATGTTGGCGGTGCCGCCCTTGTCGCCCGAGCGGGCGCCGAGCACGTCCCCCAGCGGCCTCCGGGTGGTGGACTCCGAGGACGACCACTCCGGCAGCGGAGCTCCCTCGGCGTCGAGTCCGTCGGACGCGTGGCCGTCGCCCATCTCACGGGTGTCCTCCGGAGGCGCTATGTCGACCCTCGTGCCGTCGGGCAGCACCGCGACATGAGGGATCGCGTCCTGCGGGAGGTAGGCGGGGACGTACACGCCGTACGGGCCCCCGCGTCCGGGCGGCGCGCTGGGGGTGGCACCCGGGTAGCTGGCCAGCGTCATCGCGACGGCGGCGTCCGAGAAGGCGCGGCCCACGACGTCGGGGTCCGGATCCCACGCGACGATGGTGAGCAGCGCGGTCGCGGCGGCCTGGGTGTCGGCGTCGGGGTGGTCGGTGCGCTGCAGACGGAAGTCGATCTCCGCGGGTCGCGTGGCCAGCCCGGCGAGGAACTGGCGCTCCACGAGCGCCGCCTTGTCCTCGATGTCCAGCCCGGTGAGCAGGAAGGTGAGCTCGTTGCGGAAGCCGCCGAGGCACGTCACGGAGACCTTGGTGGTGGGCGGGGCCGCCTCTCCCACCACGCCGGAGATCCTCACCCGGTCGGGCC
>NZ_JAALDW010000432.1:0-795 GCF_014145055.1 Dietzia sp. DQ11-38-2 | reverse complement strand
TCCGCCGTACCGGGCCCCGGTGACCTCGTACAGCAACTGCGAGGTGACGGTGCCGACGGTGACCGCACCTCCCGTTCCGGGGTGCTTGGTGATGACGGAGGTGCCGTCGGACGAGATCTCGGCGATCGGGAAGCCGGGGGCGACGGGGTCGGCGATCTCACCCCGGTTGAAGAAGGCGTAGTTGCCGCCCGTGGCCTGGGTCCCGCACTCGATGACGTGACCCGCGACGGTGGCGCCGGCGAGCGCGTCGAGGTCGTGTCGGCCCCAACCGAAGTGGCTGATGGCCGGCCCCACGATCACCGACGCGTCGGTGACGCGACCGGTGACGACGATGTCGGCCCCGGCGTCCAGGCACCGGGCGATGCCGAAGGCACCGAGGTAGGCGTTGGCCGTGACGGGGAACCCTGCGTCGGCGGGGATGTCGAGCTCGCCGACCCGGGCGATGAGGTCGTCACCCTCGACGTGGGCGACCTCGGGGGACAGTCCGAGACGGCCCGCCAGTTCGCGGACGGCGTCGGCGAGACCCGCCGGATTGACCCCGCCCGCGTTGGCGACGATGGTGACGTTCTTCTCCAGTGCCAGTGCGAGGCAGTCCTCGAGTTGGCGCAGGAACGTTTTGGCGTATCCCAGCTCGGCGTTCTTCATCCGGTCGCGGCCGAGGATGAGCATGGTGAGTTCGGCCAGGTAGTCGCCGGTGAGGACGTCGAGCTCGCCGCCGTCGAGCATCTCGCGCATGGCGGAGAACCGGTCGCCGTAGAACCCGGACATGTTGCCGACGCGGAGCGGAGGCACCGT
>NZ_JAALDW010000431.1:0-1234 GCF_014145055.1 Dietzia sp. DQ11-38-2 | reverse complement strand
GCATGAGCACCACGGGGCACCCCTGTTGGGCGACGACCGGC
The DNA here is from genome assembly GCF_014145055.1 of Dietzia sp. DQ11-38-2. Taxonomy (NCBI): domain Bacteria; kingdom Bacillati; phylum Actinomycetota; class Actinomycetes; order Mycobacteriales; family Dietziaceae; genus Dietzia; species Dietzia sp. DQ11-38-2. The sequence continues at coordinate 1,193 of NZ_JAALDW010000431.1, read as the reverse complement.
AGCATCCCGGGATCGGCGAGACCTCCGGAGACGTCGTTGATCAGCGCCGCGCCGGACTCCAGGGCCTCGGCGGCGACCGAGGCGCGCATGGTGTCGACCGAGACCGTGACCCCGTCCGCCACGAGAGAGCGGACGAGCGGGATCACGCGGTCCGCCTCGTCGGTCCGGTCGACCCGGATCGCCCCCGGCCTCGTGGACTCCCCGCCGACGTCGAGGAGGTCGGCCCCCTCCGAGACCAGTCGCCGGGCGTGGGCGAGGGCGGCCTCCGGGGCGAGGTGACGCCCCCCGTCGGAGAAGGAGTCCTCCGTGACGTTGACGATGCCCATCACCGCGCAGCGGCCCGGACGCGGCAGCCCGGCCGGGCGTGTCGGGGCGAACGGGTGGCTCACGTACCCCGCAGGAGGCCGAGTGCCTCCGCCCTGGTGGAGGCGTTGGACCGCATGCTGCCCCGGACCGCGGAGGTGGTGGTGACGGAACCCGGCTTACGGATTCCGCGCATGCTCATGCACAGGTGTTCGCATTCGATCACCACGAGGACCCCGGTGGGCTGGAGCCTGTCCACCAGGGCGTCGGCGACCTGGCTGGTCAGTCGTTCCTGCACCTGCGGCCGCTTGGCGTAGAGGTCGACGAGCCGGGCGAGTTTGCTCAGCCCGGTCACCGCACCCGAGCGCCCCGGGATGTACCCGATGTGCGCGACCCCGTGGAACGGGACGAGGTGGTGCTCGCAGGTCGAGAAGATGGGGATGTCCCGCACCAGGACCAGCTCCCGGTGGTCCTCGTTGAACGTCCTGGACAACACGTCCGCGGGTTCGGTGTACAGCCCCGCGAACACCTCCCGGTACGCCCGTGCGACGCGCGCCGGGGTGTCCTGGAGGCCCTCGCGATCCGGGTCCTCGCCCACGGCGATCAGCAGTTCCCGGACCGCCGACTCGGCGCGCTCGGCATCGAACACCCGGCCGGCGGACACCGACCGGGCGTCTGCCGCGGGGATGTGGTCAGGGGTCGTCATCAGTCCTCTTCTCGCACGAAACCGACCGGTGGTCAGTCGTCACGTTCCCACGGTGCCCGCCACCCGGGTTCCTTGTCCTCGCGACGGCGGGACCCGCTCCGGCGCCCGTCACCGTCCACCGCCGACCACGCACGGGTCGACCGGCCGGACGGCGACTCGTCCCGGTCGCCGGCGCGACCGGGGT
>NZ_JAALDW010000430.1:0-1732 GCF_014145055.1 Dietzia sp. DQ11-38-2 | reverse complement strand
CCCCCGCGCGCTGCACCGCGAGCCGGGCGGAGTCGACGCGGTTGACCTGGCCCATGCCCACGCCGACGGTCGCACCGGCCTGCACCAGCAGGATGGCATTGGACTTGACCGCGCGGCAGGCCCGCCACGCGAACAGCAGGTCGCGCAGGGTCTGCTCGTCGGCGTCGTCCCCGCAGGCCTTGGTCCACCCCGCGGTCACGTCGCCGTCGGCGTCCAGCGAATCGCGCTGCTGCACCAGCACGCCGCCGGAGATCTGCTTGCGCTCGAGCTCCGCCTGCGCCGGCGGGTCGGCCTCGAGGATCCGGATGTTCTTCTTCCGCTGCAGGATCTCCACGGCACCGTCGGCGTAGGAGGGCGCGATGATCACCTCGGTGAAGATCTCGGCGACCTGCTCGGCCATCTCCAGACTGACCTGACGGTTGGCGGCGATCACCCCGCCGAACGCGCTGACGGGGTCACAGTCGTGGGCGGCGCGGTGGGCTGCGGCGATGTCGGCGTCGATCGCGATGCCGCACGGGTTCGCGTGCTTGATGATCGCCACGCACGGCTCGGCGTGGTCGAAGGCGGAGCGCCAGGCGGCGTCACCGTCGACGTAGTTGTTGTAGCTCATCTCCTTGCCGTGCAGCTGCTCGGCCTGGGCGAGGCCGGGGGCGGCGGCGGAGTCGGTGTACAGGGCCGCGCGCTGGTGCGGGTTCTCCCCGTAGCGCAGGGTGGCGGCCAGGTCGAGGCTCTGCCCCTGCCACACCGGGAAGTCCTCGCCCGAGTCCTGCGACGGTGATGCGGTCTGCTCCGTCATCCAGGTGGCCACCGCGACGTCGTAGGCGGCGGTGTGGCGGAAGGCGGCGGCGGCGAGCCGACGGCGCTGATCCAGCGGGAACCCACCCGCGGCCACCGCCTCCAGAGCCTCGCCGTAGCCGGCCGGGTCGACGAGCACCGCGACGGACGGGTGGTTCTTGGCGGCCGCGCGGACCATGGACGGACCACCGATGTCGATCTGCTCCACGCACGCGTCGTAGTCCGCGCCGGAGGCGACGGTGTCGGTGAAGGGATAGAGGTTGACGACGACGAGCTCGAACGGCTGCACACCGAGATCCGCGATCTGCTCGAGGTGCTCGGGCTTGCGCGTGTCGGCCAGGATGCCGGCGTGGACCCGTGGGTGCAGCGTCTTGACGCGCCCCTCCAGGCATTCCGGGAACCCCGTCAGCGAGTCGACCGGCGTCACCGACACCCCGGCGTCGGCGATCCTTTGCGCGGTGGAGCCGGTCGAGACGATCTCGACCCCGGCAGCCGCCAGACCCCGGGCGAGGTCCTCGAGTCCGGTCTTGTCGTAGACGCTGATGAGCGCACGGCGGACGGGCCTGCGGGAGTCGGTCACGATAGGTGCACCTTTCGACCTTCGATGTGGAGTCGGCCACGGGCGGCGGACTCGAGGACGTCGACGAGCAGCTCGCGCTCGACGATCTTGATTCGTTCGTGGAGGGAGGACTCGGTGTCCTCGGAGAACACGTCGACAGCGCGCTGGGCGATCACCGGGCCCGTGTCCACCCCCGCGTCGACCAGGTGGACGGTACATCCCGTGACCGCCACTCCGTAGGCAAGCGCGTCCCGTACCGCGTGGGCACCGGGAAAGGAGGGCAACAGGGCGGGGTGGGAGTTGAGCACGCGGCCGGTGAACTCCCCGAGGAACGCCTCTCCGAGGATGCGCATGAAGCCCGCCGAGACGATCCAGTCC
>NZ_JAALDW010000044.1:4258-10826 GCF_014145055.1 Dietzia sp. DQ11-38-2 | reverse complement strand
CACGGACCGCGCCCGCGCCGACCCGGCTGGCACGGACCGCAGCGGCGCCCCCACAGACCGGGGGCCGGCCGTCAGCGCAGCGACTCTTCGCGGAACTCGCCGGGGAAGTCCACCGACGGACCGTTCTCGCTCTCGCCCCTGCGCAGCTCGACGCGGCGGATCTTGCCCGAGATGGTCTTGGGCAGGTCGGTGAACTGCAACCGCCGGACCCTCTTGTAGCCGGCCAGGTGGGTGCGGGAGTAGTCGAAGATCTGGCGGGCGGTGTCTTCGGTCGGCTCCCAGCCGCCGGCCAGGACGACGAACGCCTTCGGCACGCTGAGGCGCACGGGGTCGGGGGAGGGGACGACCGCGGCCTCGGCCACCGCCGGGTGTTCCAGCAGGACGGACTCCAGCTCGAACGGCGAGATCCGGTAGTCGGAGGACTTGAACACGTCATCGGTCCGGCCCACATAGGTGATATAGCCCTCGGAGTCGCGCGACCCCACGTCGCCGGTGTGATAGAAGCCGTCCGCGTAGGCGGCATCGGTTCGTTCGGCGTCGCCGTGGTAGCCGACCATCAGGCCGAGCGGGCGGGGGTCCAGACGCAGGCAGATCTCGCCCTCGGCGCCCTCGCCGGCGACCTCCTGCCCGGTGGCCGGATCGACCAGCACCACGTCGAAGCCGGGGCAGGGCCGGCCCATGGACCCGTCCTTGATGGGTTGCCCCGGCGTGTTGGCGATCTGCACGGTGGTCTCGGTCTGGCCGAAGCCGTCGCGGATGGTCACCCCCCACGCGTCGCGGACCCGGCCGATCACCTCGGGGTTGAGCGGCTCACCGGCGCCCACGGCCAGCCGCGGTGGGACCATCAACTGGGTGAGGTCGGCCTGGATGAGCATGCGCCACACGGTGGGCGGGCAGCACAGGCTCGTCACGCCGCAGCGGTCCATCTCCCGCATCATCGCGGTGGCGTCGAAGCGGGAGTAGTTGTAGATGAACACGCATGATCCGGCGATCCACGGGGTGAAGACGTTGGACCAGGCGTGCTTGGCCCACCCGGGGGAGGACACGTTGAGGTGGACGTCGCCGGGCTGCAGGCCGATCCAGTACATGGTCGACAGGTGGCCGGCGGGGTAGGAGGCGTGCGTGTGCTCGACGAGCTTGGGCTTGCTGGTGGTCCCGGAGGTGAAGTACAGCAGCAGGGTGTCGTCGGCACGGGTGGTGTGGCTGGGCTCGAAATCGGGGGACGCGTCCATCGCGGCGGCGAGGTCGGTCCAGCCCTCGGGGGCGCCGCCCACCGAGATGCGCTGGTAGTCGCCGGCGATGGTGGTGAACCGGTCGGCGAGCTCGTCGCGGGCGATCACGTGCTTGATCCCGCCGCGGGCGATGCGGTCGCGGAGGTCGCCCTCCGCCAACAGGGTGGTGGCGGGGATGACGACGGCGCCGAGTTTGATCACGGCGAGCATGACGTCCCACAGTTCCACCTGGTTGGCGAGCATGAGCAGGACCCGGTCCCCGGGCTCGACACCGCGCTCGCGCAGCCAGTTGGCGGTGCGGTCCGAGCGGACGCGCATCTCGTCGAAGGAGTACTTGGCCTCGGTGGGGGCGCCGCCGCCGTCGTGCTCCTCGACGATCCACAGTGCGGGGTCGCTGTTCCCCTCGGCCTCGACGTCGAACCAGTTCAGGGCCCAGTTCCACTCGTCGAGTTCGGGCCAGGCGAAGCCCGCCCGGGCGGCGTCGTAGTCCTCCGCGGTGGCCTGCAGGAAGTCGCGTGCGGCGCGGAAGCGGGTGGTGGCGTCGGTGTCGAGCGGGGCCATTGAGTCTCCTGACGGGCGGGCACGGGTGGGACGGCGCGGAGGGAACCGGGCACGGGCGGCCGTGGGCACGGGTGAAGGCGCGCACGGCACGTGAGTCAGCTCACAGTATGGGCGCGCGCCAGGGTCGCGGTACACCCGAAAGGGGAGGGTCGGGGGGTGGCCGGACACCCGCCCCTGGATTACTAGGAGATGCAAGTATAGGGTGATGGCCATCACGGGAGAAGAGCCGCGCGGACACGACGGACCGCGGCCTCACGACGAAGGGATGTCCATGTCTGATCTCAGGCAGATCGACCACTACATCAACGGCGCGAGGGTCGCCGGGACGGGTGGCCGCACCCACGAGGTGCTCAACCCCAGCACGGGTATGGCGCAGGCCGTGGTGCCGTTGGCGTCGACGGCCGAGGTCGACGACGTGATCGCCAAGGCCGCCGAGGCCCAGAAGTCGTGGGCGGCGCAGAACCCCCAGAAGCGCGCCCGCGTGCTGATGCGCGTCGTCGACCTGATCAACCAGAACATGGACGAGCTCGCCGAGTTGCTGGCGATCGAGCACGGCAAGACCACCCCGGACGCGCGTGGAGACATCCAGCGTGGCCTCGAGGTGCTCGAGTTCGCGATCGGGATCCCGCACCTGCTCAAGGGTGAGTACACCGAGAACGCCGGGGGCGGCGTGGACGTCTACTCCATGCGTCAGCCGCTCGGTGTCGTGGCCGGGATCACCCCGTTCAACTTCCCCGCCATGATCCCGCTGTGGAAGGCGGGCCCGGCCATCGCGTGCGGCAACGCCTTCGTGCTCAAGCCCTCCGAGCGCGATCCCTCGGTCCCGGTGCGCCTGGCCGAGTTGTTCACCGAGGCGGGCCTGCCCGACGGCATCTTCCAGGTCGTCCACGGCGACAAGGAGGCCGTCGACGCGATCCTCAACAACGACACGATCCAGGCGGTCGGGTTCGTCGGGTCGACCCCGATCGCGCAGTACATCTACGAGAACGCGGCCCGCACCGGCAAGCGCGCGCAGTGCTTCGGTGGCGCCAAGAACCACATGATCATCATGCCCGACGCGGACCTCGAGCAGGCCGCGGACGCCCTGGTCGGGGCCGGTTTCGGCTCCGCTGGTGAGCGGTGCATGGCGATCTCCGTCGCCGTTCCCGTGGGCGAGGGCACCGCCGAGGCGCTGCTGGAGAAGCTGGTGCCCAAGGTCAAGGAGCTGAGGGTGGGCCACAGCCACGACCCGAACGCCGACTACGGCCCGCTGGTCACGCCCGAGTCCAAGGCCCGTGTGCTGGACTACATCGACCAGGGCGAGAAGGCCGGCGCGGAGATCCTCATCGACGGCCGCGGTGTGGGTGCCTACACGGACGAGTTCAACGGCGAGGACATCTCCGGGGGCTACTACGTCGGCCCCACGCTCATGGACAAGGTCACCCCCGACATGAGCGTCTACACGGACGAGATCTTCGGCCCCGTCCTCGTCGTGGTCCACGCCAAGGACTACGACGAGGCCCTTCGCCTGCCCAACGAGCACGAGTACGGCAACGGCGTGGCCATCTTCACCCGCGACGGCGACGCCGCCCGCGAGTTCGTGTCCAACGTCCAGGTGGGCATGGTCGGCGTCAACGTGCCGATCCCCGTGCCGATCGCGTACCACACCTTCGGCGGCTGGAAGAAGTCCGGATTCGGCGACCTCAACCAGCACGGCCCCGAGTCGATCAAGTTCTACTCCAAGGTCAAGACGGTCACCCAGCGCTGGCCGTCGGGCATCAAGGACGGGGCCGAGTTCGTCATCCCCACGATGGACTGACCGGTCCCGCAGCGCGATAGCCGGGCACCGCGACAACCGGGCACCGTATGAGAGGAACACCCATGTTCACCCTGGATGACGACGACAAGGTCATCGTCGACACCGCCCGCGACTTCGCGGCCAAGCGGATCGCGCCCATGGCGCAGGAGTGGGACGCGAGCCATCATTTCCCGAAAGACGTCCTCCGCGAGGCGGCCGAGATGGGGATGGGCGCCATCTACGTCTCCGAGGACGTCGGGGGCAGCGGGATGCGTCGCCTCGACGGTGTCCGGATCTTCGAGCAGCTCGCCCGGGGATGCCCGTCGGTGGCCGCGTACCTGTCCATCCACAACATGTGCGTGTGGATGGTCGACGAGTTCGGCACCGAGGAGCAGCGTCGCGAGTGGATCCCGAGGATGGCGTCGCTGGAGCTGTTCGCCAGCTACTGCCTCACCGAGCCCGGTGCCGGTTCGGACGCGGCGGCCCTGCGGACCAAGGCGGTCAAGGAGGGCGAGGGCGAGTCCGCGGAGTACGTCCTCACCGGCACCAAGCAGTTCATCTCCGGTGGGGGTCAGTCGGACGTCTACGTGGTGATGGCCCGCACCGGTGAGGCCGGCCCCAAAGGGATCTCGGCTTTTCTCGTCCCCGCGGACTCCGAGGGACTGAGCTTCGGCCCGGACGAGCAGAAGATGGGGTGGAACGCCCAGCCGACCGCGCAGGTGATCATGGAGGGTGTCCGGGTCCCGGCCGCGAACCTCATCGGTGGCGCCGAAACGGGGGGAGAGGGCCTCGGGTTCACCATCGCCATGAAGGGCCTCAACGGCGGGCGCATCAACATCGCCGCCTGCTCCCTGGGTGGGGCCCAGGACGCGTACTCGCGGGCCGTCGCCCACGTGCGGGACCGGGAGGCCTTCGGCGGTGCGCTCATCGACGAGCCGACGATCCGCTTCACCCTCGCCGAGATGGCGACGGAGTTGGAGGCCAGCCGGCTCATGCTGTGGCGGGCCGCCGCGGCCCTGGACGCCAAGGAGCCGGACCATGTCGAGAAGTGCGCGATGGCGAAGCTGTTCGTCACCGACCACTGCTTCGACATCGCGGACCGGGCACTGCAACTCTTCGGCGGGTACGGATACCTCGCCGAGTACGGAATAGAGAAGATCGTGCGAGATCTCCGGGTGCACCGCATCCTGGAGGGGACGAACGAAATCATGCGTGTCGTCGTCGGCCGGGCCGTCGCCGCGCGCGGACTGGGAGCGTAGGACATGGACAACCGATCGCAGACCGTGGCGTTTCTCGGGCTGGGCAACATGGGTGGACCCATGGCCGCCAACCTGGTGGGCGCCGGATTCGTCGTCAGGGGGTTCGACCCGGTGGAAGCGGCGCAGGAGGCGGCCCGCACCGCCGGGGTCACCGTGTGTGACTCGCCCGCCGAGGCGGTCAGGGGAGCAGGTGTGGTGATCACGATGCTGCCCAACGGTGCGCTGGTGACCTCGACCTATGACGAAGTGCTGGGCGAGGCGGGGGAGGGGACCCTGTTCATCGACTCCTCCACGATCTCGGTCGACGACGCCCGTGCGGTCCATGCCAAGGCGGTGGACGCCGGGATGCTCCAGGTCGACGCGCCCGTCTCCGGTGGCGTCAAAGGTGCGACCGCCGGCACGCTGGCGTTCATGGTCGGCGGGGAGGACGAGGCGTTCGCGGCCGCGCAGCCCGTCCTGGAGCCCATGGCGGGCAAGGTCATCCACTGCGGAGGGGCGGGGGCCGGGCAGGCCGCCAAGGTCTGCAACAACATGGTGCTGGCCGTGCACCAGATCGCGATCGCCGAGGCGTTCGTGCTCGCGGAGGGACTGGGCCTCGATCACCAGGCCCTCTTCGACGTGGTCACCGGCGCGACCGGCAACAGCTGGGCGCTGCACACCAACTGCCCCGTCCCCGGCCCCGTCCCCACCTCGCCCGCCAACAACGACTTCACGCCCGGCTTCGCCACGGCTCTCATGAACAAGGATCTCGGGCTGGCGCTCGCGGCCCTGGAGAGCACTGGTACGGTCGCTCCGCTGGGAGCAGCAGCGGCGGCCCTGTACGACGAGTTCGCGCAGGACAACGGTGGCAAGGACTTCAGCGCCATCATCACCAGCATCCGCGAGTCCTCGCGGAGCTGAACACCTCCACTCTCGGGAGAACACCATGTCCACCCTCCGCCCCAAGGATTCAGACGCTGTACTGGGGGCCCTGCGCAGGGCCCGTCGCACCACCGGTGTGCCGGTCGTCTTCGCCGGCGAGGTCACCGGTGAGACCGCCAGGCTGAACCGCTTCATCGGGGTCCGCACCGACTCCATGCAGGGGTTGGCCGTGGCCAGGGGGCGTGGCCTCGGTGGTCATGTGCTGGCCTCGGGTCGACCGGCGACGGTCCGTGACTACGAGGAGTGCTCGAGGATCACCCGGGACTACGCCGACGCGGTGGACCGCGAGGGCTTGCGGGCGATCATCTCCGTCCCCGTGATGGTCTCGGGGGTGGCGCGGACCATCCTCTACGGATCGGCCCGGGTCGCGACCCAGTTCGGCGACCAGGTCACCCGGACGTTCACCTCCGTCGCCGCGGACCTGGCCTCAGAGTTCAGGATCCACGACGAGGTCGACAGACGACTGCGTATGGCCGATCACGCCGTCGCGGAGCAGAACTTCGGACTGGAGTCCGCGGACCGGGAACGTCTGCGTGTCCTGCACGGCGAGTTGCGTGCGATCGCCGCCGAGCTGGGCGACCCCGGCCTCCGGGAGAGGCTGCTGGCCGCGGGGTCCGCCCTGGCGGGGGTCGGCAGGGCGCCCGAGGAGGGCCGGGACGTCCCCCAGGCGCCGACGGTCCTGTCCCCGCGGGAGATCGACGTCCTCGCGCAGGTGGCGCTCGGATGTTCCAATGCCGAGGTCGGCGCCCGGCTGTCCCTGTCGCCGGAGACGATCAAGGCCTACCTGCGCAACATCGGGACGAAGCTGGGCACACGGT
>NZ_JAALDW010000044.1:0-4219 GCF_014145055.1 Dietzia sp. DQ11-38-2 | reverse complement strand
CCGGCTCCTCGGCGTCCTGCCCTGATCCGACCAGCCGCCCCTCGTCACGCGGGGGTGGGGTCCACCGCGACCCTGACCCCGGTCGCCGGCCGGGTGAGCATCGTGGTCCACGGGAACGTCAGATCGTCGGGGTCGTCGCTGATCCGCACCCCCGGCCTGCACAGCGCCGCGACGGTCGCGGACAGGGCGGTCACCGCGATCTTCTCGCCGGGACACCGGTGGCCGGTGCGCACCCCGGCGCCGCCGTGGGGGATGAAGGCCTGCAGCTGCTCGGCGTCGTCGACGCCGAGGAACCGTTCCGGGTCGAAGGTCCCCGCGTCGAGCCAGTGGTTCGGATCCGTATCCGTTCCCTGGAGGTCGAGAAGGACGCGGTGCCCCTTGTGTACCGGGCACCCGCGGACCTCGAAGTCCGTCGTCGCGAGCGCCGGCAGCATCGGGACGAACGGGTAGACCCGCCTCACCTCCTGGGCGAACGCGACCGCCTCGGGGACCTCGGTGAGACGGCCGGCGTCCGCCGACGCCTCGCGGATGCGGTCCCGCCACCCCGGGTTCTCGGCCAGGGCGACGGCCGCGAACGCCGCGAAGCGGGCGACCGCCACGGTGGGGCGGGTGAGGTTCTGCAGTTCCACCGCCGCGGTGCGGTCGTCGACCAACCGGCCGTCCTCGTCCCGGAGGTCGGCCATCGCCGCGACGACCGAGTCGGGGTCGGGCTGTAGCGCACCCGACCGGACCTTGCGCACCAGGGACGTGGCCCAGCGGTCGAGACGGAGGCGTTCCACCTGAGCCACGGGGTTCCCCGAGACCCGACCGAAGGTGTCGAGGAGTCTGCTCATCTGCCGCGCACGCCTGTCCGACTCCTCGGGGCGCAGCGGCAGCCCGGCCCAGCGGAAGGCCGCGCGGCCGTAGGCGGTGGTGGTGTCGTGGTAGACGGTGCCCGATCCGTGGCGCGTCCACTGGCCGAGCATGTGCTCGAGTTCCTCCGCCACGAGGGAGGCGAACCGCGCCACCCGGTCGTCGTCGTAGGCCAGGTCTGCGAGCGCGTTCTTCCGGACGGTGTGGGCGTGGCCGTCCAGGCCGTGGACAGCGCCGGGTCCGAAGAGCGGGAGCCGGACGAACGCGGGCATCGCCCCCTCGCGCTTGACCTTGTCGGAGTCGTAGAAGTGGCGGACACCCTCCACTCCGCGCAACAGCACGGCCTTGCGACCCATGAGGCGCAGTCGCACCGGCGTCTGCGAGTCGGCGGGCAGTCCCGCGCGTTGCCGCACGCGGGAGGTGAAGAGGTATCCGGAACGGAGGAAGTCGAGGGACTGTTCGCGGAGCCGTCGGTGATCGTTGGGCGACATCGGTGTCTCCAGTCAGTCGGGGGCACGGTACGCCGCACACCCTAGGGCCGACTGGAGGTCGGGGCATCCGGTCCCGCCCCCTCTCCGATCGGTCCGCACGGTCAGCGCCGGTGTGGGACGGATCACGCCCCACATACTTTCGGGTGTATCGGGTGTGGTGGTCATCACATACCGTTCGCCTCAATCGACGCCAGAGCGTCGGCGATCACCCCCTCTCGCCGGAGGTCCGATACCCGGCGAGCCAGACACGACTGGAGTTGTCTTGACGCAGTCCCGAACCACCCCGCCGGGGGACGCGGCACCGCAGTCCCCCACCCTTCCGCCGGTCGAGCAGAAGACCTCGCTGAAGAAGGTCGCCGCGGCCTCCTCGATCGGTACCACCATCGAGTGGTACGACTTCTTCATCTACGGCACCGCCGCCGCGCTCGTCTTCCCGGCGCTGTTCTTCCCCGATCAGAACCCCGCGACGGCGACGCTGTCCTCGTTCGCGACGTTCGCCGTGGCGTTCTTCGCCCGGCCCGTCGGTGCGGCGATCTTCGGCCACTTCGGTGACCGGATCGGCCGCAAGAACACCCTCGTGTGGACGCTCATCATCATGGGCGTGGCGACCGTGTTCATCGGTCTGCTGCCCGGGTACAACACCGGGGCCTTCGGCGTCTTCTCGGGCGGCATCGGGATCTGGGCACCGACACTCCTCGTGGTGTGCAGGTTCTTCCAGGGCTTCGCGGTCGGCGGCGAATGGGCCGGAGCCACCCTGCTCACGGCCGAATACGCACCCGAGGGTAAGCGCGGCATGATGGCCATGTGGCCGCAGCTGGGCGTGGCCTTCGCCTTCTTCCTCTCCTCGGGCACGTTCCTGGTGTTCTCCCTCGTCGCCGGTGGCGGCGCGGACCTCGACAGCCCGTTCATGCAGTACGGCTGGCGTATCCCGTTCCTGCTCTCCGCCGTCCTGGTCCTGGTGGGCCTGTGGATCCGTCTGACCGTCGAGGAGACCCCCGTCTTCCGCCAGACCCAGGCCCGCGAGGCCAAGGAGGCCGCCGCGACCGCGGCGGCGGACCGGGCCGCGAACAGGGCCACCGCTCCCAAGACGCTGCCCTTCGCCGATGCCCTGCGCTTCCAGTGGAAGGAGATCATCATCGCGGGTGGCGCGCTCACCTCGCTGTTCTCCCTCTTCTACATGGGCACCTCGTTCCTCACCAACTACGCGACCGCCACCCTGGGGCACTCGCGGCCGTTCGTCCTGGCCATGGGCATGATCGCCGCACTGATCTTCGGCGCCGCCATCGCGTTGTCGGCGATGTACTCCGACAAGATCGGCCGGAGGAAGGTCATCGGCACCTCGGTCGGGCTCGCCATCCCGTGGACACTGGTCGTCTTCCCGATCCTCGACACCGGGTCGACCGTCGCCTTCGGTCTGGTCCTGTTCGTCACGCTGGTCATCTTCGGCATCGCCTACGGCCCGGCCGGCGCGCTGCTCCCGGAGCTGTTCCAGGCCCGTTACCGCTACACCGGTGCCGGCCTGGGCTACAACCTCGCCGGCATCCTCGGTGGCGCGTTGCCGCCGCTGGCCGCGGCCGCGATGATCGGCGCCGGCAACACCCTGGGTGTCGGCCTGATGCTCTCCGCGCTGTCGATCATATCCATGATCTGCATCTTCCTCATGACGGAGTCGAGCAAGAACGTTATCCACGCCGACGCCGAGCCGGACGACTCGCGGCTCGTCGCCACCGAGATGCCGTGACCGAGGTCTGACGAGTTCGGTCCAGGATCCGCACGACGGATCCTCCCCGGACAGCCGCGCCCGGCCCCACCCGAGAGGGGGCCGGGCGCGGTGTTGTTACTCCGGGGCCCCGCTGGTCAGAAGTCGCCGGCGGTCCGCCGGAGCGACGAGATGGCCTCGATCAGCGCCGACTGTTCCGACCGGTCCATCCCGGGATCGGAGAAGACCCCGGCGTTGAGCGCTGCTGTGGCCTCGGAGACCACACGCCGACCCTCGGCGGTGATCTCCACCAGGGTCGTCCGTCCGTCGGTCGGGTGTGGTCGGCGTTCGACCAGCCCGGCGTCCAGGAGACGCTTCATGGCGCTGGTGACGCTGGTGACGTGTACCTGCAGTCGCTCGGAGGCCTTGGTGATGGGCAGTGAGCCTGACCTCGAGAAGGCCAGCAGTCGGAGGAGTTCATAGCGGGGGAACGAGAGGTTCCACGGGCGTAGTGTCTCCTCCACCCTCGCCAGGAGGATCTGGTGCGCGCGCATGATCGACGTCACCACGGTCATCCCCTGGGCCGCGTCGGTCCATCCCTCGCGTTCCCAGTTGGCGCGGGCCTGGTCGATGCGGTCGGGGATCGGGGCGGTCCTGGGGGGCACGGCTCACTCCTGGAGGACACGGCGGGCGTCTGATCAGGCGAGTCTATCCGCCCGGTCCCCGTGCGACCGGCAGACGTGCGGGACGGGACGCCCGGCGGGCCTTCGGGACGGCGACCCCGCATATCCTCGTGGGCGCCTGTCGTTCCACGCTCGCCTCGCCGGGACCGGGGGCATGCTGGGATAGGCGTACGCCGTCCACCGACAAGGAGTCCGAGGATCGATGACGACCACCCAGAGCCCCCTCCGCATCGGAAACGTCTCGGCCTCACGTGGTGACCGCGCCACCGCGACGGCCGAGTTCCTCGACGCCGCCACGCTCGACGTCCTCGCCCTGGACATGCTCTCCGACGAAGCGGTGCTCGAGCTCGCCGGGCAACGGGTGGCGGGCGGGCCGGGTTACGAGCGGGCCGCGGTGGTCCAGATCGGCGAGTGCCTCGACCGCCTCGGCGCCGGGGGGGTCCGGATCGTCACCAACGCCGGCGCCCTCGACCCCGAGGGGCTCGCCGTCGAGC
>NZ_JAALDW010000429.1:0-2646 GCF_014145055.1 Dietzia sp. DQ11-38-2 | reverse complement strand
TGGCTGCTGGAGTACAAGCGGGCCATCGCCTCCCGAGCCGAGGAGCTGGCCTCACTCATCTCCGCCGAGACCGGCAAGCCGGACGAGGACGCCACGCTCGAGGTCATGCTCACGGTGAGCCACCTGGAGTGGGCGGCCAAGAACGCCGACAAGGTCCTGCGGCGCCGTTCGGTGTCCGCCGGCCTGTTGATGAGCAACCAGGCGGCGTACGTCGAATACCAGCCGTACGGCGTCGTCGGCGCGATCGGCCCCTGGAACTATCCCGCGTTCACCCCGATGGGCACGCTCTCCTACGCCATGGCCGCCGGCAACGCGGTGGTGTTCAAGCCCAGTGAGCTCACGCCCGGGGTCGGCGTCTGGCTCGCCGAGGTGTGGAATTCGCTCGGCGCCTCGCAGCCGCTGTTCCAGACCATCACGGGCGATGGTTCCACCGGCGCGGCGCTGTGCCGGGCGGGTGTGGACAAGCTCGCGTTCACCGGGTCGGCCGCGACGGGCCGCAAGGTCATGGCCGCCTGCGCGGAGACGCTCACCCCCGTCGTCATCGAGGGCGGCGGCAAGGACGCGTTCCTGGTCGACGCGGACGCCGACCTGGACTCGGCGGCCGACCAGGCGGTCTTCGGCGCGATGGGCAACGCGGGGCAGACCTGCGCCGGGGTCGAACGCATCTATGTCCACCGCGACGTCCGCGACGCCTTCGTCCACAAGTTCGCCGCGAAGGTCCGGGCACTGACCCCCGGCACCTCGGTGACCTCCAGCTACGGCCCCATGACGCTGCCGGCCCAGATCGACATCGTCCGCCGCCACGTCCGGGACGCGCTGGCCCGGGGCGGCACGGCCGTCATCGGGGGCGAGGGATCGGTCGGGGAGAGGGTGGTCGAGCCGGTCGTCCTGGTCGACGTGCCCGAGGACTCGACGGCGATCACCGAGGAGACGTTCGGGCCGACCGTCGTGATCAACTCGGTCGCGGACCTGGAGGAGGCGGTCGAGAAGGCCAATGCCAGCAGCTACGGCCTCGGTGGCGCGATCTTCACCGGTAACCGCAAGCGGGGTCTGGCGCTGGCGGAGAAGCTCGACGTCGGCATGGTGTCGGTCAACTCCTTCCTGGCCTTCGCCGGGATCCCGTCGCTGCCGTTCGGTGGCTCCGGCGACTCGGGCTTCGGCCGGATCCACGGGGCCGACGGGCTGCGCGAGTTCGCCCGGCCCAAGGCCATCACGGCCCAGAAGTTCGCCGCTCCCCTCAACCTCATGACCATGACCCGCAAGCCGAGGGACATCAAGGTGGTCAAGTGGATGATGGCCAACGTGATGGGAAGGCTGTGATCTCCGGATGACCGCCACCGTCCCAGGGGTGTTCGGACCGATCCCGGCCGAGTTGGTGGCCGACGCCGCCGTCGAGCACCCGCTCACGGCGTCGCTGCCGCTCAAGCCGGGCCGCTGGTACTGGCGGGATCTCGTCGCGACGCTCGATCCCGTGGCCGATGCGGCGGAGATCCACCGCATCACCTCCGCCTACGAGTTCCCCTGGGACTACCAGAGGGCGCTCGAGCTGGCCCTGTACCGGACGTACTGTGTGCCCTCGGTGTCGGCGGTCCTCGAGGAGGCCGGCCAGTTCCGCGATGAGCCGCAGAAGCGATACGACGACACTGCGCTGCTGATGGTGGAGCTGGTCGAGCACGGCTACGACTCCCCGAGGGGCAGGGAGGCGCTGCGGGTGATCAATCGCCAGCACGCGCGGTACGACATCTCCAACGACGACATGCTGTACGTGCTGTCGACGTTCATCTACGAGCCGCTGGAGTGGATCGATGCGGTCGGGTGGCGGCGCCTGCACCCTCACGAGCGACTGGCCGCGTTCCACTTCTACCGCGGGGTGGGGCAGCGGATGAAGATCGCCGACATCCCGGAGGACATCGGGGAGTTCCGCCGGTGGCGCGACGACTACGAGGCCCGCACCTTCCGCTATGACCGCAACAACGAGCTCATCGGCACCTACACGCTCGATCTCATGTGTTCCTGGTATCCGGAGGCGATCCGCCCCGCCGTCCGCACGGCGGTCCTGTCGCTGGTGGACGACGACATGACCCGGGCCTTCGGCTTCCCGTGGCAGCCGCCGGGAAGACGCAAGGCCGCGTACGCCGCGCTGCGGGCCCGGTCCGCCGTGGTGAGGTGGCTCCCGGTCCGTCGCCGGGCGCTGGGGTCACGCGGTACCGAGAACAGGACCTATCCGGGTTACCCGAACGGATACCGCCCCGCTGACCTGGGGGCCTGCCCGATCCGGCCGAGAGACCGCGTGGAGGGGTGCCCGGTGATGACCGCGGGTGGCGACGGCCGGTGACGCGACGGCGAGTGCCGGGTGCGGCGTCCCGGTCTGACCGGCAGCGCCGGACCTAGCGTTCCGGGGGCAGGAGTACGGTCCGGGCCAGCGCGGCGAATGTCGCCGCGGCTCCGGGATGGAAGCCGGTCCCCTGTCCGCCGTCCAACACCACCGCCAGTGCGGCGTGGACCCGGATCCGGGCCGTGGCGTCGTCCACGGTGGACCCCGCCGGCGCGGCCCCGCGAACCAGTCCGGCCCAACGTTCGAGCTGTCGCAGTTGGGATCGGCGGATCCGCTTCCTGTCGTGGAGACCCAGTGTGCCGAGCTCGGAG
>NZ_JAALDW010000428.1:9573-20458 GCF_014145055.1 Dietzia sp. DQ11-38-2 | reverse complement strand
GGAATCGTGATCGGCTCGTGGCCGGACGACCCCGACCTCGCCGAGCGCTGCAATCTGGACGACCTGCCCCGCCTGGCCGGGGTTCCGGTGCTCGGCCGGGTGCCCGCGGGGGCCGGTCGGCTGGATCACGTGGAGTTCACCCGGTCCGCCCCCGCGTGGTTCGACTCCGGCGCCCTCGACGCACTCCGAGAGGTGTACCGGCCGACGACTGTTCCGACACCGTAGGCACGGCGGACCCAGACCGGATCCCCCTGCGGGGACCGCTCGGCGGCTGAACTCAGCCGACGTGCCAGTGGCGGCGGATGAGCTCCTCGCGCGCGGCCTCGTCGTCGCCCTTTCCACCGGCTACCTCGTCGGCGTCGGCGTCGCGCAAGCCGGCGAGCAGGGCGTCGATCAGTTTCCCGGGGAAGACGCCGTCGGCTTCGAACATCTCGCGCTCGGCCTCCAGCACGTCGGCCGCCTCCCCACACGAGGTGGGCAGCTGCTCGAAATCGTCATTGGTGTCAGCGTTGAGGCGGTCCGCCAACTCCAGGCTGCCGTCATCTCCCAACGCGCGCGTCGCGGCGACGGCCATACCCGCCAGGAGCAGGTGGACGTCGGCCGAGCCGTCGCCGAGTCGCAACTCGATGGTCTGGGGGTGCGTGGCCGGTTCGGGGACGGGCTCGGTGCTGCCGGGATTGGCGTGGGCCACCATGCCGGCCAGCACGTCGCCGCCCCAGGCCAGTGGGACCCGGACCAGACCGGTGCGGTCCTTCTCCCCCCAGCAGATGTCCTCGGGCGACTCGTCGCCGGCGGTGAACCGCAGGTAGGACGTGGGGACCGTGTTGCCGACCGCGGACAGCGCCCTGGCCGCCGAGAGGTAACCGGCGATCAACCGTCGCCCGGTGGCGTTGATCCCCGCCTTGGTGACGAGGGTGTTGGTGCCGTTACGCACCAGTCGGCTGTGGATGTGCAGGCCGTTCCCAGCGCCCTCGCCGCTGACCAGCGGCGCGAACGTCGCCTCGAGGCCGTGGGAGTAGGCGACCTCGCGCACCACCCATTTCGCCAGGACGAGGTTGTCGGCGGCCTGCTCCAGCGGCACCGGCTGGAGCTCGATCTCGTGCTGAACCAGCTGACGGTCGTCCTCGAGGATGTTGCCGACCTCGCCGTGGGCGTACTTCAGCGGCACCCCCATGGAGGAGAGGTGACCCAGCACCTGCTCGCGCACCCGCTCGTGCTTGGAGAAGGGCCCCGACTCCTGGTACCCGCGCTCCTCCTCGACGGGATAGAGCGCCTCGGGCCGGTCGACGAGGTAGTACTCCAGCTCACCGAACGCCTCGAGCGTCATGCCGGTCTCCTGGGTCAGCACCTCGGCGCCGCGGCGCACGACCTGCTCGCGCGCGTACGGCAGCGGCGTGCCGTCCTCGCGGTAGAAGGAACACAGGACGTCGAGGGAGATCCGCTCTCCGAAGGGGTTGAGAAAAGCGGTGCGGTGCCGCGGGACGATGTAGACGTCACTGGCGTCGGTGTCGGTCCCGGGAAAGACGCTCGAGCCGTCCACGCGCTCGCCTCGCGTCAGAACCTCGTGGAGGTGCTGGCGGGAGTTGATGGGGAAGGCCAGGGTCTTGAGACGACCGTCGCCGCCGACGTAGCGCAGGTTCACCTGCTCCAGTCCCAGCTCTTCGACCGCTCGGACGAGGGCGTTCGCGGTGAACTCCGCCGAAGGCATGCCGAGCAGGCGGACGAGGGGATGGGGTTCGAATGCGTCGATGGGCATCCCTCGTTGTATCAGCGTTGCGGGGCAGTCCCCACCGGAGGAGCGCGTTCGCCGGGCGAGACCGCCTGACTTCGCCTGGAACGTGACTCTCCCTGGAACGTGATTCTGCCCAGAGCACGGGAGAATGGGGCCATGGGCGCAGCGGACTTCGATCTGACGATGGACGAGCTACGAGCGGTCGTGCGGTTCGCCGCCGACTGCGCTGAGGGACTGCTCCCCGAGTTCGACGCCGTGGCCCCGGATGACTCACGTCCACGAGACGCGATCGACGCGGCGCGCGCGTTCGCCGACGGCGCTCGGCGGTCGAACCTGCAACGAAGCGCCGCCGTCGCCTCCCACCGCGCGGCCAAGGAGGTCTCCGACGAGAGCGCGCAGCTCGCGGCACTCGCCTGTGGTGACGCCGCGGCCGCCGCCTACCTTCACCCGATCGCCAAGGCGTCACAGGTCGGACACATACTCCGCGCAGCTGCGTGCGCCGCGCGGGTGACCGAAGTACGGACCGGCACTTCGGAACGCGACACGGTTCGAGCCCTGGCCGGTCGGGCGACCCCGCCCGTGCCCGCGATTCTTCGTCGGTACCCGGAGGCACCGACTGGCAGCTCACGCGTCTCGCAGCTGATGAGCGCTCTCGACTCAGCGATTCGGGAACGCGGTTAGAACCACAGCTCCGCCAGCAGTTCGATCGACCGGTTCCGCACCGCCGGGTCGTACGCGTAGGTCACGGTGATCAGCTCGTCCGCGCCCGTGCGCGCGACGAACTCGTCCAGCTGCGCCTTGACGGTGGCCGGCGATCCCACCGCGCTGATCTCGAGCATCCCGGGCGAGCTGCCGGCGAACTGCTCCGGGTCGACGGGCGGCTGGATCTTGCGGCGTCGCCCGGCCCGCAGGTCGAGGAACATCTGCTGGAGGGTGGTGAACTGTCGCTGCGCTTCAGCGTCGGTGTCGGCGACGATCACGTTGATCCCGGCCATCACCTGGGGCGTGTCGAGGCGCGCGGTGGGGGCCTCGGTGCTGAAGGACTCCCGGTAGACGCGGATGGCGTCGTCGATCTGGTCGGGCGCGAAGTGCGAGGCCAGCGAGAACGGCAGACCCAGCTGACCGGCGATCGAGGCGCCGTTGACGGTGGACCCGAGCACCCAGATCGGCACCTCCATGCCCTGAGAGACCGACGAGAGGATCGGGGTGCTGTGCGCCGTGCCGGCCTCGCCGAACCACGCCTGCAGGTCGTAGATGTGCTGCGCGAAGGCCTGCGGTTCGGCCGACGACCGGCTCAGCGCCTGGGCGGTCATCCCGTCGGTCCCGGGGGCGCGGACCAGGCCCAGGTCGATCCGGTCGCCGTGGAGGTTGGCGAGCGTGCCGTACTGCTCGGCCACCATGAGCGGCGCGTGGTTGGGCAGCATCACCCCGCCGGAACCCACGCGGATCCTCTCCGTCACCGAGGCCGCCTGCGAGATCAACAGTGCCGTGGCGCTGGACGCGAGGTTGGGGGTGTTGTGGTGCTCAGCAAACCAGAGCCGGTGGTACCCGAGCCGGTCCGCGAGGCGCGCGGACTCCATCGAGGCGGCGATGCCCTCCCGGGCGGTCGAGCCGTCGGAGATGGAGACCAGGTCGAGGATGCTCAAGGGGATCGACAACTGCACACCTTTTTCTGCGTTCACTTTTCGAGGTTTCGAGTCGGCAAGACCCGCAATCCGAGGCTACCGACGCGAGGGGATCGGTGACGGATCACCGATCCCCTTGTCGACACCCCCACCCCCCCGGGCGAGACGCCAGGCGGTCCGCCTCTACGCCTGAGTATGACGACGACGACAACGCGCGCCCTCACTCCGGCGGGAACGGCGCCGGGTTGCGCATTTCGAGCACTTCCTCATGTGCTGTGGGTCACACTGATCCGAGCGTGGGTACCGCCCGCGCGGCAGGTCCGCACGAAGGGTCCACACCAGATGACTGACCACGCGACGCAGGTGACGTCCACCGAGTCCAGTTCGACATCGACGCGATCAGACGAACCACTCAACCAACGCATCACCTCGGGCGAGGCCGACCTCGATGAGTTCCGTGAGCGCCTGACCCTGTGGTTGGCCGGCCGGGACGAGGTCGACTCCGACGCCGGGGTCGAGGTCTCTGCGGTGAGCCGGCCGGAGAGCTCGGGGATGTCCAACATCTCGGTGCTGTTCGACGCCGCGTGGACCCCGGCCGGGTCGAGCGAGCGCCAGTCCGTGGAGTTGGTGGCCCGGATGTGCCCGCAGGACGACGCGTTCCCGGTGTTCCCCGTCTACGACCTGCAGAAGCAGTTCGACGTGATGAGAGTGGTCCGCGAGAACACCGACCTACCGGTCCCCCGCGTCCGCTGGCTCGAGCAGGACCCGGCCGTTCTCGGCACGCCGTTCCTGGTGATGGACCGGGCCAGCGGCCGGGCCCCGGTCGACAACCCCCCGTACGTCTTCGACGGCTGGCTCCTGGAAATGGACCCCGAGCAGCGGCGGAAGGTGCAACAGGAGTCCCTGGCCGTGTTGGCGGCGATTCACCAGATCCCGCAGCCCGCCGACCTGGTGTCCTCGCTCGCCCCCGCCCCCGGCATGAGCGCACTGCGCGCCCACGTGGATGAGCAGCGCGCCTACTACCAGTGGACGACCCGGGAGGACGGGTTGACCATCCCCGTCATCGACCGCGCCTTCGACTGGATCGAGGCCCACTGGCCCGACGAGACCAGCCCGGACGCCCTGAGCTGGGGCGATGCGCGGATCGGCAACATTCTCTACGACGGAACCCGACCGACCGCAGTCCTGGACTGGGAAATGGCCACCATCGCGCCGCCCGAGGTGGATCTGGGCTGGTTCCTGTACTTCCACGACGTCTTCCAGGAACTCGCGGTGGCCTTTGACTTCCCCGGGATTCCGGACCTGTTCGAGCACAGCGAGGTCGTCGAGCAGTACGAGCACCTCACCGGATCCACGGTCCGGGATCTGCCGTTCTACTACGTGTACGCCGGGCTGCGGCAGGCCGTGATCCTGTCGCGGATCACTCGCCGTCGTATCCACTTCGGCGAGGTGGAGACCCCCGCCCACCCGGACGAGTACGTCCTCCACCACACCAAGTTGGCGCAGCTCATCGCCGACTGATTACGCCACCGGCCCGCCGCTCCCACCAGCCTCTCCCCCGCTGCCCCAGCGGCCGACTACTGCCCGAGGATCCACGTGAAACCCACCCCGCTCGACGAGTTCCCCGTCCACCAGACGCCGCTGCCGATGGCGCAGGTGGGCACGAGCGATCGGAACTTCTACGACCGCTACTACTTCAACGCGCACGACCGCACCGGGGAGGTGTTCCTGGTGACCGGGTTCGGGGTGTATCCCAATCTCGGCGTGGTGGACGCGTTCGCGACGGTGCGCCACGGCGACACGCAGCGGTCGGTGCGGTTCTCCGACGCACTCGAGTCGCGGTCGCTGGAACCGGCGGTGGGCCGGTACCGGATCGAGGTGATCGACCCGCTGCGGTCGTTGCGCCTGATCTGCGAGCACCCGGACTTGTCGATGGACATGACCTGGCAGGGCTCGTTCGATGCGGTGCTCGAGGACCGGCACGTCCTGCTGGAGGGCACGCGCGCGATGCTGGACGCGAGCCGGTTCGCGCAGGTCGGCAGCTGGTCGGGGACGCTTTCGGTCGATGGCCGTGACTTCCGCGTCGACCCCGACGTGTGGCTGGGCACCCGGGACCGCTCGTGGGGGATCCGCCCGAGCGGCGAGTCCGATCCGCCGGGCCGGTGGGCCGCCGAGCCGCGCGAGGGGTTCTGGTGGACGTATATCCCGCTGCGCTTCGACGACTACGCGATGGTCGTGATCCTGCAGGAGAGCCCCGACGGGCACCGCACGCTGAACCACGCGAGCCGGGTCTTCGCCGACGGACGGACCGAGCAGCTGGGCTGGCCGCGGCTGGAGGTCGACTACCGCAGCGGCACCCGCCACCCGGAGTGCGCCCGGCTGCACCTGACCACGCCTCGCGGTGAGGCCTTGTTGCTGGAGGTCGAGACGCTGGGCGGTGTCCCGCTGAGCATGGGCGCGGGCTACGTGGGCGACCCGGCCTGGTCACACGGTCGCTGGATGGGCCGCGACTGGAGCGAGTCCGTCACCTACGACATGACCTCCCCGGACGTGGTGAACATGCTGCCGTTCAACGTCGTGGACCACGTGGCGCGCGCGACCTGCAACGGTGATGTGGGCTGGGGCCTGTTCGAGCACGCCAACATGGGCCGGCACGACCCGTCGGGATTTGGCGGGTGGGGGGATATGGCGGAGTAGTCGCGGCTACTGCGACTATGGTCATCTCCCGAATTCGAGGCGCGCTCACCCGGGAGGCAAATCGCCGCTGATCGAAGTAGTAGCGGCTCTAGCGGCGGACTCGTGCCTGGGAGTATTCGGTAGCCGATAGTCGTCGTTATGTAAAGCTGAACGGTCTAAGTAGTCGCCGGTTGGCGCCTCCACCGGGCCGGGGTTACCGGCTGTGTCTGGCATCAGTGGCGCTTTGGCCGTTGGGCCGCGTACTGTCTCGGCCAAGGTAACCCCGCGCCCGATGGCTTCGTCCATCGGTTCCTCTAGTGCGTGGGGCATGTCTATGTTTCCCGGCACCACCGGTCGCACGATGCCCGTGTTCGTTCCGAGCATCATCTTCCAGGACAATTCTCTTCCACCACTGCGTATCGGTGATGTCATCAGCCTTGTGCCGGTGTTCATCACCGAGCGCGATCCACGCGCCCCCGGCGTTTCCACTGCCCCCGTCACTGTTCGCCCGCGGTGGGGGCACGCCCCGCAGCCCCATCCTTACAACGACGCCTCACTGCTCTGGCATTTCGAAGTGCTCGGCGACGGCTGGACCGCCTACTGGTCGCACGATCGCCCAGTGAGCGGGCGGATCCACCTCACCGGGCGTCTGATTCCCGATTTCGTGCGAGCCGTGGCAGGTCACCCCGGCGTGATGACCGGCAAGATACGGCGACTACAACTAGTCGAGGAACGATTCCGGGCCACTGATGCCGGGCCCCGCCTCATCTCCGGCACCGCCCAACTACGCGACCTGGGCCCGTCACCCGATCGCTACTGGCCCAATTGGAGGCGGATTAATACCAACGACGATCCAGTCCAGGAAACCGGCGTTCTGGTGGATCTCGACCTTGATGCCGTCCCCGATGACGTGACCGACTTCGAGGCCGGGGCAGTAACTGTCTCCGGCACCGACGTGTGGGTCATGGATCGGGCTACTCCCCTACTTCTGCACGTGGATATCTCCCACTCCCCACCTCAGGTCGTGGAATACCTCCTACCACTGTCGATCGAACCACCACCAGACAAGTGGTCGCGCAGAGTTCATGCTGACCGCGACGGGTGCTGGATCACCTCCCCGGAGGAGATCGTGCGCTGCGCCCGACTCGGCCCAACCGAGCTGAGTGTGCACCGCAGGACCACCGAGGGCGGGGACTACACGATCGACCACGAGGGTCGCCTGTTCATATGCACTTACCCACACCACTCGGTTCACGACCATCCCCAGTACGGATTCGTGCACATCGACCCAGACCAATATCCGGTGCGTGAACTCGTCGATGGCGACCTCATCCCAGTCTTGGACGACTCAATCATTGCCATTGTGCAATCCCACCGGCGGCGAGCCGACCGAGTCGAGACCACAGACGGCACCAAGTGGATTGCCGACGCCACCCTGACAGCTGAACTACCCGATCGCACCGTTCACACCATCGACCTGGACTCCCGAACGACGGGCCAGGTGCAGTGGATCCGGGAGGACCCGTCCCAGGATCCGGCGTTCATGGACCTTCCCCCGGAAGCTGCCCCACACCCACGAGAAAACCCTCAAGCCGGACGCATACTGCGAGCTAGGCGACGCTAGCGCTATACGTTGCCCCCATGACCATCAACAACGAGGCGTCCCGGCCGTGGCTGCGGCGCCTCGGTCGACCTACCGCGTTGGTCATGTTTGCTGTGGTGGCACTTCTCGCACTGGGGGCGACCGTGTCGATCGTCGACATGGTCGGGTCACCTCCACCTCCCGCCGAGCTGCAGTACGGCCCTTTCAGTAATATCGACTTGGACCCGTCTACCGTGACCAGCAGCAGGGGTCGAGATTCCATAGCATCGATCTATGGCCTATGACGCGCACCAGTTCATGAGCCCTGACGTCACTGGACACACCATCCAGGTGATGGTCCACAGTTCGGTCTTCCAGGGCGGGTCCTTGCCTCCGCTTCACGTGGACGGCGTCATCAGCGTTGTCCTCGGTTTCGATTCCGAGGCCGAGCCTTCCGCTCCCGGTGTGGACACCTTTCGGGTGAGGGTCCAACCGAGGTTCGGACACGCCCCGTACGGAGCAGAAGATGGTTCGCTGCGCTGGTTGTTCGACGTTTTCGGTGCCGGCTGGAGCGCGGAGTGGCACCACCACACCCCGGTCGCCGGGCTGATGCACCTGACCGGGCGCCTCGATGTCGGCTTCGATCGGGCTGTGCGCGGCCACCCCGGCGTGGTGACCGGCAGGATTCGGCGTCTGCAACTCGTCGAGAAGTGGGTGGAGTCCACTGACACGGGAATCCATTATGTCGCGGGCACAGAGCGGCTACGCGACCTCGACCCCTCCCCAGATCCTTACTGGCCGCGATGGAAAGGTATCGACGACCCCAATGCCTTTGCTGAGACCGGCATCCTGGTGGACCTCGACCTCGACGACTTACCCGACGATGACACCGAGTTTGATGCGGGAGCAGTAGCCATTGACCACGCAGACCTGTGGGTCATAGATAGATCGAACCCCCTCCTGCTGCACATCGACACCACTGCCACGCCACCTCGAGTGACCGAGTACCGACTGCCCCTGGCAATCGAACAACCGAGAGAGATGTGGACACGCCGTGTTCATGCCGACCGTGATGGTTGCTGGATCACTTCCCCAGAAGAGATCATTCGCTGCACCCGCACCGAGGACGCCGAGCTGACCGTCCACCGGGCCATAGAGACGGGCAGGGACAGAACCGTCGATCTTGACGGCCGTCTCTATGTTCTGGAAGTCCCGCACTATGGGAGTCGCCCCGACCCCCGTTACGGCTACGTCCGCGTCCAAGCCGACGAGCATCCAATACGCGAGCTCGTCGACGGTGAACTCGTCCCCGTCATGGATGACACCACTATCGCTCGAGTAGAAGCTGCATTTCGACGAGCAGATCAGGTCACCGCCGACGACGGCACCACCTGGATCGCTGACAGGACCCTCATAGCCAAGCGACCCGACGGGACCAGCCACACGATCGATCTGCACCCCAGCACCCGTGGACGAGTGCGCTGGCCGCGCGACGGACCGAGGAGTGGTTTAGCACTAGCCTCACTCGACACCACCGCCCTTGCTCGCTTCAAGAAAACACCGGACGAGCAGTAGCCAGCGGGGGCACCAAGGCGATTCGCCAATGGGCTCAACGGCCACGACGTCTCTGACCGCGGCCGCATCTCCGCCACGGTGACGCAGCCGCTAACTAGTGAGGCAGCACGGCGCAGACCACGGTGACCACTGGCCGGATCGCCGTGCTCACAAGAGGGCCAGGTTCGCTCAGCAACTTTCCGGCCGCCAATGCAGTCGTGCGCGAACTTCCCAACACCGAGACATCGCTCGCTGGCCCCGTCTCACTTAATTTCAGTGGCGGCGAGGACGGCAGCGTCGTCCGCCCTCGCCGAGCGAGGCTGTACACGTTCCAGAGACCGTAGGCCAACGCCGGGAGCAGGCCTTATGTAAAGCTGAGGGTGTCGAGTTGTAGATCGCACGAACTCGACCACTCCATGCGTGCACCGACCAAGACTCGACAATGCACTGCGGTGGACGCGTCCGTTTCACTGCCAGTCGGGCTCAGCTGAAAATGTGAGGCAGCCGGTCGTACCACCGTCGCGCCGCGGTCTCATATCGCTCACTTCGCTGCGCGGCGTCGGCGAGTTGGTCTGGCGCGACGCCAGCCTCAAGAAGGAGCCTGAACGTCAGGACCCACCGCAGCGACTGGTTGAGTGCATAAACGTCGAGGATGTCCGACGCGTGCCCCGATTCCTCCTCTCCCAGACCGTGGGCGCCCGCAACTCGTTGGGCGCGCACCGCCTCTTTCCACCGACCGAGTTTGCCGACGGCCGAAGGTACTGCTTCGACGACAGGTTCGGTGATCTCTCTAAGGCGCTGGGGATACGACTTGTCCGACCACCACTGCCTCAGTGCGCTGTTCAGGCTCTCCTTGACCGGCTCCTCAACCGCCGAGTCACGCAGTGCTTCGATTGCCTGCTCGACTTGCTCTTCGGAGAAGCGCTTCGCGTTCGGGTAAAGCCGGCGGTGAAGCATCTCGGCGGCGGTCGCGAGCGTGAGCGCCTCGGTCTCGACGGTGGCGAACTCATCGCTCCAAGCAGCCGCGAGGATCTGCGGGACTGGAGATACCCGCCGCGCCAGTTCCAGCCAGCGAGGTAGGAAGTCATCACCGACGTCGCCGCGATATAGGAACAACTCACCTGAGCTTCCTGACGCCTCCACATCGACCTGATGTCCCAGTACGTTTACTCTGATGTCGCCCTCGGCCAACCCAAACTTTCGCACTGAGCATTTGGCTCCAGACAGCAGTGTCATCAAGCTCGCGATCGGCGTGGCGACGTGAGAGAGTGCGTCGGTCAGCACCAGACCGCCGTCAATGTTGAACACTGCGGCGGTATTCGTCGACACTTTGAAGCCGTCGAAAGCGGGCGGCGAGATCGTCGCCGTCGGGACAAGGCGGACCTGCCCCGACGGACTGATCAGGGCAGATTGCGGCGCGTCGGGAAGCTCTACGGAGAAGCCGCGCGGACCGCGTCCCTTTGCAGGAATAGTGTGTCTCGTCGTCGGAATTCCGGCCCAGTCATGGAGGTTCGTGACTTCCACCCGGATCTCGCTGAACGGTTGAGTTTCGTCGGGGATGTGGTCGCCGACGAGACACCAATCGGTTCGCATCTCATGATTGCCCGGAGCCTCCTCATCAGGCATCGCGAAACCGAGGGAGCGCCGACGGGTCGTACGCACACCCCAGAGCGTCACCGCACTCGGGTTCACCGCCAGCGAACCCAGAACGGCAAA
>NZ_JAALDW010000428.1:7857-9563 GCF_014145055.1 Dietzia sp. DQ11-38-2 | reverse complement strand
GGGCACCGGCGTCGCGGTGATCGGCGCGTTCGCCCGCGAGCCGCGCATCCAGGGCGGTGGCAGCTCCCGCGTCTCCCCCACCCGGGTCGACGTGCCCCTGACGGAGATCCGCCGGATCGCCGGGGACGACCGCGTCACCTACGCCGCGGGTTTCGGGGCGGGTGACGACGCCGGCCGCCTCCTCGCCGAGGCGGTCGCTGTGGCATCCGACGCCGAGGTGGCCGTCCTCATGCTCGGGCTGACCGACGACCAGGAGTCGGAGGGGGTGGATCGCCCGCACATCGATCTGCCCGGTGACCAGCTCCGGCTCCTCGACGCGGTCGCGGCTGTGCGGGACCGGATCGTGGTGATCCTGTCGGCCGGATCCGTGGTGGACCTGGCCCCCGTGGTTCCCCACGCCACCGCGATTCTGTCCGGGGCGCTGTTGGGACAGGGCGGTGGCCGGGCGCTCGCGAGAGTGCTCTACGGTCACGCCTCCCCGTCCGGGCGACTGGCCGAGACGGTCCCGCTCCGCATCGAGGACGCTCCCAGCTGGGACAACTTCCCTGCCGAGGACTCGCACCTGCGGTACGGCGAAGGAATCTTCGTCGGCTACCGCGGATACGGCCACCGGCGTCGCGAGGTGCGCTTCCCGTTCGGCCACGGCCTGTCCTACACGCGGTTCGAGTACCGGTCCCTGTCCGTCGTCGCCGGGGACGAAGGACAACGAGGCGACGGAGTGCGGGCCGAGGCGATACGCACCGAGGAGTGGACGGCACGGGTGGAGGTCCACAACACCGGCCCGGTCCGGGGCCGCGAGATCGTCCAGATCTACTCCTCGCTCCCGGCGTCGGTGCGCAGGCGGGCGACGCGGGAGCTCGTGGGATTCGGGCACATCGATCTCGATCCCGGGCAGAGCGGGGTCCTGGAGGTGGCTGTCGAACGCCGTGACCTGGCGTACTGGGACGAGCCGGCCGGGAGGTGGCTGGTGGAAGGGGGCGGGTACGTCTTCGCCGCCGCCGCGTCCAGTAGGGACATCCGGGTCGAGGTCACCGTGCCGATCACCGGCGATCCACGCCCGGTCCGGATCGACCTCGAGTCCACCATCGCCGAGGCGATGGCGGACCCCGACGCACGACTGATCCTCGACGAGGTGTTCCGCCCGCTCGCCGCGAATGCCGGCGACGCAAGCGGCGCAGTGGGGGCCTCGATCGAGGACCTGGTGGGGTCCATCCCCGTGGGTCGGATGCTCTCCGGGTTCCTGGGCCTGGACCGGCAGGCGGTGGCGGGGATCGCCGAGCAGCTCGCCCGGATCCACCGGTGAACTAGGTGCTCCGGCCGGTCGCTCGACGCCTGTAATGCAAGAGCACGGTGCCGCTGTCGAAGACGCGATGTTCGACCAACTCCAGGTCGAGTTCGGCGCCCGGCGGCAGCGCGCGCAGGCCCCCACCGACCACCCTGGGGACGACGAAGAACCGGAAGTCGTCGACCATCCCGGCGCTGATCGCCTCGCTCGCGGTGGTGGGCCCGAATATCTCGACCTCGCCCGCCGCGCCGTCGACGATCTCTCGGAGCCGGGCGGGATCGAGACGCGGCAGCAGGAGATCCCGGGCGGAGAGCAGGTCCGCCTCGGCCATGGTCTCCGACACGGCGATGTGTGTGAGGTCCTGCCACCGACGGGCGAACTCGTGCTCGTCCGGGCTCCAGGAAGCGTCCTCGGGTTCGGC
>NZ_JAALDW010000428.1:4114-7847 GCF_014145055.1 Dietzia sp. DQ11-38-2 | reverse complement strand
CCACCAGAGCGGGAACGGTCCAACCCATTTGTGGTCTTGCGGTCGAAGTTCGGGCTGCCGTTCTTCAACACCTCGGTGTGGGACTTCAGCAAGCTCGCTGCGGACCCGGCGGGGCTGGCGGACAACCTGATCGACTACATCGAGGGGTTCTCGGCCAACATCCGGGACGTCTTCGACGGCTACAAGCTCCCCGAACTGATTGATGAACTGGACAAGAAGGACCGCCTGTTCCTGATCGTCAAGGACTTCGCGAACGTTGACCTGCACCCGGATCGGGTCAGCGGCCACGACATGGGTTACATCTTCGAGGAGCTCATCCGGAAGTTCGCCGAGTCCAACAACGCCCAGGCCGGTGACCACTTCACCCCCCGCGAAGTCATCTCTCTGATGGTTGACTTGCTCTACGCCGATAAGGACCTCGAGCTCACCACTCCCGGCATTGTGCGCACTATCTACGACCCCGCAGCCGGTACGGGCGGCATGCTCTCGGTGGCCTACGACCACCTGGTAGAGATGAACCCCGATGCCAAGCCGGTGCTGTATGACCTGCCGCGTTGATTTCGGACAGCGGAGTTGATGGTTTCTCTACGCTGCCGTTGCTGGCTGGAGGCCAGCGTAGTGCACCTCGTTCGGGCGCTTGTAGCCGAGCGCTGAATGGCGTCGTCGGGTGTTGTAGAACCCCTCGATGTAGCTGATGACGTCGCGCCTGGCCTGCCGCTTCGTGGCGTAGACGGTGCGGTGGACGCGTTCGTTCTTGAGCGCGGAGAAGAACGACTCTGCCATCGCGTTGTCCCAGCACACGCCCGTTCTGCCCATCGAGGAACGCATCCCCAGGTCCGTGACCAGCTTGCGGTAGTCGCCTGAGGTATAGACGCTGCCGCGGTCGGAATGGAAGATCGCCCGCGGCTCGATCACCGTCGTCGCGGCAGCGTTCTTCAGCGCCGTCTCAACGAGCTCGGTGCGCATGTGATCGGCGATCGACCAGCCCACGACCTTCTTGGAGTAGCAGTCGATCACCGTCGCCAGGTAGACGAACCCCTGCCACGTGTGGATGTACGTAATATCTCCGACGAACTTGACGCCGGCGCGATCGGCGGTGAAGTCGCGTTCCACCAGGTCAGGCATGTCGGCTGCAGCAGCGTCGTCAGCTTCAGTGGTGACCCGAAATGGCCTCGGCTGGCAGGCCACCAGGCCTTCGGAGCGCATGATCTGACGCACCAACTCCGGTGAGCACTCGGTGCCCTCGTCGACCAGGTCGGCGTGGATCCGCCGATACCCGTACGTGCCGTCGGTGGCGGCGAAGAAGTGCCTCACCCTGGCCGTCAGCGCCTGTCTGCGGGCCGCGGTCGCCGAGGTCGGGCGCGAGAGCCAGTTGTAGAACCCAGAGGTCGACACGGCCAGCCAGGCGCACATCTTGTAGAGCGGGTTGGTCTCGGACGGGTCGTTCCTGCAGGAGTCGATGTACTCGTATCGGCTCACGGTCGCTGCTCCCGCGCGAAGTAAGCCGCTGCTTTTTTCAGGAACGCCGTCTCAGCGCGAAGCTCGGAGTTCTCCCGCTCCAGCTCCTTGAGTCGTGCCCGCTCATCGAGCGTCACCTCGGTCTCCGTGCCGCCGTGGGTCTCGCGGTACTTGTTCAACCAGTTCCGCAATGTCTCGGGGCCCACGCCGTAGGCCACCGCGACGTCCTTGATCGTCTTCGAGGTCGTGATGACCTCCTGGCACAGCTCATCCTTGAACTCCTGGCTGAACCGCCTGCGTGATGCACTCACTGCTGGGTCTCATTTCGGTAGGTCCCTCACTTTAGGAGGGTCCACCGTCCGAGATCACCGCAGCAGGCCAGTACGGCCAGGAGGTCAACTCCCGCTCGTATGCCATGTGCAAGTCGGACATGGTGATCAAGGGCCAGGGCGTGGACAACATCTACAACGGTGACACGCTCACCGACGACGGCTTCCACGGCGAGCACTTCGACTTCCTGCTCTCCAACCCTCCGTTCGGCGTGGAATGGAAGACCCAGCAGAAAGCAGTGAAGGACGAGCATGAACAGCGGGGCTTCGCAGGCCGTTTCGGCCCCGGCCTCCCGCGAGTCTCCGACGGCTCCCTGCTTTTCCTGATGCACCTGATCAGCAAAATGCGACCCGTCCGCTCACCGGACGATATGGGCTCCCGACTCGCGATCGTCCTCAACGGCTCACCCCTGTTCACCGGCGGCGCCGGCTCGGGCGAGTCCAACATCCGGCAGTGGATCATCGAGAACGACCTTCTCGACGCAATCATCGCCCTGCCGACGGACCTGTTCTACAACACCGGCATCTCCACCTACATCTGGATCCTGGACAACGCCAAGACCGAAGAGCGCAAGGGCCAGGTCCAGCTCATCAACGCGGTCGAGATGTTCGGCAAGATGCGCAAGTCCCTCGGCTCCAAGCGCAAAGAACTACGCCCGCAGGACATCGAGAAGATCTGCGAACTCTACGACGGCTTCGAAAACCATGACAACGACGACGAGGCGCCCGCCCTCTCGAAGGTATTCGCCAACTCGGAGTTCGGATACCGCACCATCACGGTCGAACGCCCCCTGCAGCTGCGATTCCACATTGCCGAGGACACCGCCGAGCTGGTTCTCGCGACCAAGGCCATCGCCAAGCTGCCCGCCGCTGATCAAGATGCCATCCGCAGCGCCCTCGACGGCCTCTCGGGCCGCTCGTGGACCAACCGCGACGCCTTCGTCACCGAACTCAAAGCAACCCTGAAGGCCGCCGGCATGGCCAAGGTCGGCGCCCCGGTCATCAAGACCATCTGGACCACCATCGGCGAGCACGACCCCGAGGCCGATGTCATCACCACCAAGGGCAACCCCGAACCCGACACCTCACTGCGCGACACCGAGAACGTCCCGCTCACCGAAGACGTCGAAGAGTACTTCGCCCGCGAGGTCCTGCCCCACGTTCCGGATGCGTGGATCGACCACGACAAGACCCGCACCGGCTATGAGATCCCCTTCACGCGCCACTTCTACCGCTACGCCCCGCCCCGTCCCCTCGAAGAGATCCAGAAGGACCTCCGCCAACTCGTCACCGAGATCCAAGCCATGCTTGCGGAGGTGGGGGCGTGAACTGGCCGGCACACGCGGAATACAAGGACTCGAGCGTGCCCTGGCTTGGCGTCGTTCCCCGTCGCTGGCCGGTAGACCGCATCAAGTGGTCGGTTGCGAGCAGCCAGAACGGAATCTGGGGCAATGAGCCTGACGGGGGCCCAGACGATATCCGTTGCGTGCGGGTCGCCGACTTCGATCGACCCATCCTCGGCGTTCATGACCGCGACATCACCAACCGAAAAGTCAGCGCCCCAGAAAGGCGCGGGCGACTGCTTCGCAAGGGAAACCTCATCCTCGAAAAGTCCGGCGGCGGAGAGAAAAGTCCAGTCGGGTTCGTCGTCCTTTACGACCATAGCGAACCCGCAGTGCCTTCCAATTTCGTCGCGAAGGTTTCGCTTCAACAAGGTATGGAGCCGCGATTCTGGACCTACCTTCACCATTGGCTATACGTATCACGCATCACGCAGAGGTCCATCAAGCAAACGTCCGGAATTCAGAACCTGGACCAGCAAAGCTACTTTGACGAGCGCGTTTGCTTTCCCGCTGCCGACGAGCAGGTCCTCATTGCGAATTTCCTCGACCACGAGACCGCCAAGATCGATGCGCTGATCGACAAGCAGGAGCAGCTCATCGCCA
>NZ_JAALDW010000428.1:0-4104 GCF_014145055.1 Dietzia sp. DQ11-38-2 | reverse complement strand
CCGAGATCACCGCAGCAGGCCACTGACGACCGGGTCGTGTTAACGTCTGATCGCCAGCATGACCCCCTGGGGTCGCGGGAACCCGGTGTGACTCCGGGACTGACGCGCAGCGGTATGGGTGATGGCGGGGCACGATGCCACTGGATCGCAGGATCTGGGAAGGCGCCCCGTCCAGGTGATCCCGAGTCCGAATACCGGCTGGCCCTCGCGGTCCCCACCGCCAGGTCATGATCGGGCTTCGCGTTCCAGGCCCGCGACCTCGGAGTACACCCATGCGTAAATCAGGCCTGATCGCCCTCGTCGGCGCCGCCGCCCTCGTCCTGACCTCCTGCACCGCCGATGACCCGGCCGCCACCGCCGGCCCCGCGGTCGGCCCGATCGAGAACTGCGGACAGGAGGTGACCGTCGACTCCGCTCCCGAGCGGATCGTCTCGCTCAACCAGAGCTCGACGGAGATCCTGCTCGCCCTGGGCCTCGCCGACCGGATGGTGGGCACCGCCACCTGGACCGACCCCGTTCTGGACGAGTTCGCCGAGGCCAACGCCGGCATCCCGCGACTGGCCGACAACGCGCCGTCGATGGAGTCCGTCCTCGACGTGGAACCGGACTTCGTCACCGCCTCGTTCGGCAGCACGCTCAGCGAGGGCGGCGTCGCGACCCGCGAGCAGTTCCATGAGCTGGGCGTGGGCACCTACCTCTCCCCCGCCGACTGCGTCGGCAAGATCTCCGATTCCGGGGACGGGGTGCGAGAGCAACCGTTCACCCCGGATCTGCTCTACCGGGAGATCACCGAACTCGCGCAGATCTTCCAGGTCGAGGAGGCCGGAGAACGACTCGTGACGGACCTGCAGGGCCGGCTCGACCGGGCACACGAGGACGTGGACGCGACCGGGGTCTCGGCGATGTTCTGGTTCGCCAACTCCGAATCCCCGTACCTGGCCGGCTGCTGCGGTGCCCCCGGACTGATCTCGACGACCCTCGGTCTGAAGAACGTGTTCGACGACACCACCCAGGAGTGGCCCCAGATCAACTGGGAGGTGGTGGCCGAGCGCGATCCCGACGTCATCGTCCTCGGCGACCTGACCCGCCGGAGCCAGACCGCCGAGACCGGGGCCGCCAAGATCGCCTACCTGGAATCGAATCCGGTGACCCGGGAGATGTCGGCGGTCCGCGAGAAGCGGTTCATCGAGCTCACGGGCGCTGAGATGAACCCCTCCCTCCGCACGGTCTACGGCGTCGAGACCGTCGCCGCGGGCCTCGACGACCTCGGGCTGGTCGGTGAGCACGATCCATCGAACTGACCTGCTGCCCAGTGCCCCGCCGGTTCGCACCACCAGACAGGCTCCTCTCCGGCGCCCCGCCGCCCTGGGCATCCTCTGGATCGCCGGCGTCGCCGTCCTGCTGGTCTCCACGGCGCTGGTCCTGACGATCGGTCCCTCGGGTCTGACGGCCGGCGACGTCGTGCAGTCCGCCCTGGCGCGGCTCTCCGGCACCGAGTCGGGGCTGACGCGCATCCAGGAGGGGATCATCTGGAACCTCCGGTTGCCCAGAACCCTCATGGCGGCACTGGCCGGCGCGGGGCTCGCCCTGTGCGGGGTGATCCTGCAGTCCCTGCTCCGCAACCCTCTGGCCGACCCGTACATCCTCGGAATCTCCTCCGGCGCCTCGACGGGCGCGGTGCTCATCGTGGTGCTCGGTGTGGGGGCGGGGGCGGTCGGTCTCACCACGGGCGCGTTCGTCGGGGCGCTGACCGCCTTCGGGTTCGTCCTGCTGTTGGCCTTCGCCTCCGGCGGAACCACCGACCGGGTGGTGCTCGCCGGGGTCGCCGCCACCCAGCTGTTCTCGGCCGTGACCTCGTTCGTCGTCTACACCGCGGCCGACGCCGAACAGACCCGCGGTGTGTTGTTCTGGCTGCTGGGCTCGCTGTCCTCCGTCCGGTGGTCGGACGTGGCCGCGTGCGGCGTCGTCGTGCTCGCCGGTCTGCTGGTGTGTCTCCTGCACACCTCCAGCCTCGACGCCTTCACCTTCGGCCAGGACGCGGCGGCCGCCCTCGGTGTGGACGTGGCCCGCACCCGGCTCGTGCTCATGGTGGTCACCGCACTCATCACCGCGGTCATCGTCAGCACCTGTGGTGCGATCGGGTTCGTGGGTCTGGTGCTGCCGCACGCCGCCCGGGCGGTGGTCGGCATGCGGCACCGCGTCCTGGTGCCGACGGCGGCGTTGATGGGAGCGGTCTTCGTGGTCTGGATCGACGCCGCCGCCCGGACGGTCCTCGCGCCGCAGGAACTGCCGATCGGAGTGGCCACCGCTCTGATCGGCGTGCCGGCGTTCGTGGTCCTCCTCCTCCGCAAGGGCAGGGCCCGATGACGACCGGGCCCCCGGAGGGGCAGGGGGCGGCGACCCTCGAAGCCCAGGGCGTGTCGTGGTCCGTCCGCGGTCGGCCCATCCTGAGAGATCTCTCCCTGGCACCGGAGCCCGGGACGATGGTGGGGGTCCTCGGCCCCAACGGCTCGGGCAAGTCCACCCTGCTGCGCGTCATGACGGGCCTGCTGCGGCCCTCGACCGGTCGCGTCCTGTTCGACGGCACGGACATCCGGCGCCTGCCCCGCAGGCGGGTCGCCCGGCACGTGGCCCTTGTCGAGCAGGAGGTGTCCACCGACCAGAACCCGACGGTGCGGGACGTGATCGAACTCGGTCGCATCCCGCACCGCGCCGCGTGGTCGGGCCCCCGCACGCAGGACGAGGAGGCCGTACTCCGCGCCGCCGCCACCACCGCCCTCACCGATCGTCTCGACCAGCGGTACGCCACCCTCTCGGGCGGCGAGCGGCAGCGGGTGCAGATCGCGCGGGCGCTGGCTCAGGAACCGGACGTCCTCGTGCTCGACGAGCCGACCAACCACCTCGACATCCGCCATCAACTCGACCTCCTGGCCCTGGTCAGGGGCACCGGGGCGACGGTGGTGGCGGCGCTGCACGACCTCAACCTCGCGGCCAGCTTCTGCGACCGGCTCGAGGTCTTGTCCGGGGGGCGCCTGGTGACCGGGGGCCGCCCGTCGGAGGTGCTCACACCAGCGCTGATACAGACGGTGTACGGGGTCCGCGCGGAGGTGCTCCACGACGGACCCGCGGTGCACGTGCGCTATCTCGCCCGCTGACCCACGGGAGCCTGGGCGTGAACCGCGGGCGCAGGTCCGCGATCCCCGACCGAGGGGCGCAGCTGTTCAGCGCTTGCGGTTGCGGAGCTTCTCCGCGAATTCGCGGGCCTTGCGCTGGTTCTCCGGCTTGGACGCCTCCCGCCTGACCACTTCGACGGCCTTGAGCGCGACTCCGGTCTTCAATGCGTTTCTCAGGAACGCCATCGGGTACCTCCATCATCGGGGAGCGCCAGTGTAGGCACCCTGTCAGCCGGCCGCGACCGGGCGGCGCAGCAGGTAGACGTCCATCACCCAGCCGTGCTCCGTGCGCAACCGCTCGCGCGCGTTCCGGATCTCGGGCAAGACATCGCCGACCCCGCCCGAAATCAGGCACTCCCCCCGGTCACCGAGGTTGCCGCCCCACCAGATGTGCCAGTCCGCCAGGTGATCGAGAGGCAGGCCGGCGTTGAGCATCACCACCACGTTGTCCGCGCCGCCGGCGACGACCTCCGCCAGACGACGGCCAGTGGTCACGGTGACCGTCCCGCCGATCTCGTGCAGGACCAGCCGGTGACGCGCGGCCAACACCTGTAGAGCGGAAATGCCCGGGACCACCTCCACGTCAAAGTCGAGCCGGCCACGGGCGAGGATCCGGTCGACGATCCGCAGCGTGGAGTCGTAGAAGGCCGGATCACCCCACACCGGCACCGCCACGTCGCCGGGCCGGTCCGCCAACACCCTCTCCCACGCCAGGGAACGGGCCTCGTGCCAGTCCAGGACCACGCCGCGGTACCCGTCCTG
The DNA here is from genome assembly GCF_014145055.1 of Dietzia sp. DQ11-38-2. Classification (NCBI taxonomy): domain Bacteria; kingdom Bacillati; phylum Actinomycetota; class Actinomycetes; order Mycobacteriales; family Dietziaceae; genus Dietzia; species Dietzia sp. DQ11-38-2. The sequence continues at coordinate 169 of NZ_JAALDW010000428.1, read as the reverse complement.
TGAGGAGGTCGACGACGACGAGCGGTCTCGTTCCGGATCAGCGACTCCCACCAGCTCGACGCCCGGCGCGTGCCGGGCGAGCAACCGCCGACGGAGGTCGACCAGCGGGTCGCCCGGGCCCTTGACGGCAGCGAGCGCATACTCGGACGCGCGCAGGGCGGCGACCGCC
>NZ_JAALDW010000427.1:1830-2884 GCF_014145055.1 Dietzia sp. DQ11-38-2 | reverse complement strand
CCCGCGGCCGCACCGCCGCGCCCCCGGTCCCGGCTGACCAAGGTCACCCTCGGTCTGGCGCTCATCGCGGTGGCCGTGGCCGGTGGACTGGCGACACTCGGCGGGGTGGTCTGGCTCGACGCCACGAGGATCGCCGCGATCGGACTCGCCGTGGTGGCCGGCGGGCTACTCGTCGGCGCGGTCACCCGCAGAGGGCACGGACTGCTGGTCGTCGCCGGCCCCCTCGCCGGTTTCGTCCTTCTCGCCTCGCTGGTCCAGGTGCCCGAGGGCGGCTGGGAGGGCACCGGCGAGCAGCTGATCGAGATCACCGACCCCGCCCAGTTGGACGCCCCGATCAACCATCAGGTCGGCAGCATCACCGTGGACATGCGCGAGTTGGAGCTGGACCGCGATCGCAGCTACAGCATCGCCAACAACGTCGGAGAAGTGCAGGTGCTGCTGCCCGACGGGGTCGCCGTGGAGACGAACTGCACCACCGACATCGGGAGCGTGGACTGCCCGACCGGCCTGTCCGGCGATGTCTCCGGCCCCGTCCTGACCCTCAGCGTGCACTCCGGCGTCGGAAGCGTCGTGGTGACGCGATGAGTGACCCGCGCGCCCACGACCCGACAGCTCACCCAGACCACACCGACGACACGGACCACGAAGAACCGCAATCCACCGGGAGCCCCGACATGACCAGCCTGCACTCCGACTCCACGACCCGCCCCGACCAGCCGCTCCAGGACCCGCTTCCCTACGGCTCCGGCGTCACCGACGCGCAGGGGTTCCCGTACGGGACCTCCCCCGCGTACGGGGTCGCAGCCGGGTACGGGGCCGCCCCCGTGCACGGGATCCCGGCCGGGTACGGGGTGGCCTACGAGCCCGCGACGGACGCGGTCGCGCGGCGCGAACGTTCCGGGTCGCCGGTGCTCGCGGTGGCCGGACTGCTCTCCCTCGGGGTCGCCGTGTGGGCGATCCTGGGCGCGCCTGTGATCACGACGACCGTGATGATCGCCGCGTCACTCGTGCTATTGGTCCTGGTCGGGCTGGCGATGGTCATCCGACGCTGACC
>NZ_JAALDW010000427.1:0-1800 GCF_014145055.1 Dietzia sp. DQ11-38-2 | reverse complement strand
GGCCGGCCCCGTCCACAGGGGCCGGCCGGTTGTCACGGTCGGGGGATGACTCCGCGCCGAGATGTCCCCGCCGCCCGTCACTCCCACTCGATGGTGCCCGGCGGCTTGCTGGTCACGTCCAGCACGACCCGGTTGACGTTCGGGACCTCGTTGGTGATGCGTCCCGAGATCAGCGCGAGGGTCTCGTACGGCACGCGCGTCCAGTCCGCGGTCATGGCGTCCTCGGAGCTCACCGGGCGCAGCACTATCGGGTGGCCGTAGGTGCGTCCGTCGCCCTGGACGCCCACGGAGCGGACGTCGGCGAGCAACACGACCGGGCACTGCCACACCGAGGCGTCGAGCCCGGCCGCGGTCATCTCCTCGCGCACGATCGCGTCCGCCGCGCGCAGGGTCTCGAGCCGGTCCCGGTCGACGGACCCGACGATCCGGATGGCCAGGCCCGGGCCGGGGAAGGGGTGCCGACCGACGATCGCCTCCGGCAGCCCGAGCTCCCGGCCCACGGCCCGGACCTCGTCCTTGAACAGCAGGCGGAGCGGCTCCACCAGCGAGAACTCGATGTCGTCCGGCAGGCCGCCCACGTTGTGGTGGCTCTTGATGTTGGCGGTTCCCGCGCCCCCGCCTGACTCGACCACGTCCGGGTACAGGGTGCCCTGGACGAGGAAGTCGACGGAGGCGGCGTCGTCACCCTGGAGATCGAGGGCCTGGGTGACGGCACGCTCGAAGGACCGGATGAACTCGCGGCCGATGATCTTGCGCTTGGACTCGGGGTCGGTCACCCCGGCGAGGTGACCGAGGTATGTCTCCGAATCGTCGAGAGTGATGAGGCGGGCACCGGTGGCGGCCACGAAATCGTTCTCGACCTGCTCCCGCTCCCCCGCGCGCAACAGACCGTGGTCGACGAACACACACGTGAGTCGGTCCCCGATGGCCTTCTGCACCAACGCGGCCGCGACCGCGGAGTCGACGCCACCGGACAGCCCACAGATCGCCCGGCCGTCACCGATCTGCTCACGGACGGCCTCCACCAGTTGGTCCGCGATGTTGGACGCCGTCCAGGTGGGTTCGAGGCCCGCGATCTCGGTGAGGAAGCGGGTGAGGACCTGCTGCCCGTGAGGCGAATGCATGACCTCGGGGTGGTACTGGACACCGGCCATCCGGCGTTCGGCGCACTCGAACGCCGCGACCGGGGCACCGGGGGACGTGGCCGTCACCGTGAACCCCTCGGGCGCGGTCGTGACCGCGTCCCCGTGGCTCATCCACACCGGGTGGTGCTCGGGCAGTCCGGCGTGCAACAGGCCACCCGACACCGTCACGTCGGTGCGCCCGTACTCGCGGCTTCCCGTGTGCGCGACCTCGCCGCCCAGGGCGCCCGCCATGGCCTGGAAGCCGTAGCAGATGCCGAAGACCGGCACCCCGAGATCGAGCACCGCCGGGTCGAGAGCCGGGGCGTCGTCCGCGTAGACGCTGGCCGGTCCGCCGGACAGGACCAGGGCGACCGGGTTCTTGCCCCGGATCTCCTCCACCGTCGCCGTGTGCGGGATCACCTCGGAGTAGATCCTCGCCTCGCGCACCCGCCGCGCGATGAGCTGCGCGTACTGGGCGCCGAAATCGACGACGAGGACGGGGCGGGGAGCCGCTGCCTCGGCGGTGAACTGGGAGTCGGTCTGTGCGTTCTCGGCCACGGGGTCGAGTCTAGGCGCAGCCCGCCCGCAGCCGAACTCGGCCACGCCCGCCCGCCACCCGGACTCACACGCGGGCGGGGGCACCCCCACTGGAGACCCCGACGATCGGCAGACGCAG
>NZ_JAALDW010000426.1:0-2999 GCF_014145055.1 Dietzia sp. DQ11-38-2 | reverse complement strand
TGGCCGACGAGCCGAACGGTCCGCCACCGAGTCGGGTGACCGCCCCGAGGCCACCCATCGACATGGTGATCAGCGGGATGCGGGCGGCACGGTGGCGTTCCTCGGTCGCGGACAGCAGCGCCACGACGTCGGCGGCGGACCGTGGCGTCACGGCGATCTTGGCCACGTCCGCCCCCGCGTCCTCCATGGCGGCGAGCCGCGACACGATCTCCTCGGCCGGCGGGGTCGCCGCGAAGTCGTGGGTGGACGCGACCACCGCGACCCGGTGGTGGTGGGCCGCGGCGATGGAGTCCGCCGCGAGCGGGTGCAGGTACTCCACGTCCACGGCGGCCGCGGCACCGGTGGAGGACAGTGCCTCGATCACGGCGACGTAGGTCGTCGGGGAGATCTCCGCGCCCCCGCCCTCGCCACGGGTGCGGAATGTGGCCAGGATCGGCACCCCCGGCAGCAGCGTCGAGAGTCGCTCGAGGGCCTCCACCGCCGGGGCCGGGTCACCTCCGGCCCCGGCGGTGAAGGGCTCGAAGAGGTCGACCCGCCACTCGACGACATCCACCAACCGACCTGGTGACCGGCCCGCCCACGAGTCCGTGTCCGAGTCCGTGTCCGTCGAGGCTCCGTTCCGGGGTGTCCCCGCCTCGGCCGCGCTCCGGTACCCGTCGTCGGCGGCGACCAGCGCATCGGCCTGCGCCTCGAGCTCCGCGAGATCCCGTCCGGTGAGCGGAACGATGATCGACGGCGAACGTGAGTCCAGGTGGAGCCGATGGCGGGGCATGGATAGACCCTACGACGACCCCGCCGTGCCGGAGGCCTCGGCAGTGACCTCAGCAGCACCCCTCGCACGGGCAGCGCCGACGGGCGGGTACAAGTTCCAGGGCGCTGAGGCCGCCGGAGCCGGCGGTGCGGTAGTAGCGGCCCGCCCACCGCAGCGTCCTGGAGGGGCGCCGAACCGGCGTGAGTTCCCACGTCGGCCCGTCGGGGCCCTCACACAGGAGGTGGCCGGCGTCGAGGACCCCGCCGTCCAGGACGGACCCGCCCCACCGGGTGAGCAGCGCGGCCGTCTCACGGGCGCCCAGGCCGCGGACCAGGAGCTCGGGGTGTCCGCGACCGGTGAGCCCGACCGTGTATCCGAATCGCTGGTCCGGTGGGAGGGGTGCGGAGTGACAGTCCACGCAGGTGCAGCCCTGGCCCACGTGGACCACGTGGATGCCGTACCGGTCGATGTTGGCGGCGACGACGGCCATGTCGGGGTCGAGGGAGGCCACGGGGCGGAACGGGATGACGGTGTGGGACACGGGAACTCCTGGTTGTCTGGTGTGCGATCGTCCGTATCGAACAGGTGCTCGATACGAGTGCGACGATAGATCGCCCCTACGACACGGACGCCGAGGTGCCGTGATGATGCGCGCGGCCTCGGTGCACACTTGAGTGAGGACGAGGGAGGGGAACCGCATGAGGGTCGCGTTGGCACTGGGTTCCGGCGGGGCGCGCGGATATGCGCACATCGGGGCCATCCGCGAGCTCCAGTCGCGCGGACACGAGGTGGTCGGAGTGTCCGGGGCCTCGATGGGCGCGGTGGTGGGGTCGTTGCTCGCGGCCGGCGAGCTGGACCGTTTCGAGGAATGGGTGAGAGGTCTGGCACAGCGGGACGTCCTGCGGCTGCTGGATGTGTCCTTCGCCGGCGGGGGGGCGATCCGCGCCAACAAGATCATGGGCGTGATCGGCGAGATGCTCGACGACGTGCGGATCGAGGATCTCGCGATCCCCTACACCGCCGTGGCCACCGACCTGCGGGCGAGGCGGGAGGTCTGGTTCACCCGGGGCCCGGTGGACATCGCCGTGCGTGCGTCGTTCGCCATCCCGAGCATCGTCACGCCGGCGATCGTGGGCGGGCGACTGATGATCGACGGCGGCGTGACCAACCCGGTCCCGCTCGAGCCGCTCGCCTCGGTGGACAGCGATCTGGTTCTGGCGGTCTCACTGACCGGTCGCCGGGAGGGGATCCGTGGTTCCACCTTCCAGGAGAGCTCGGACCCCGAGGAACCGTCGGCCGTGGCGGATCCGAAGATCTCCAAGAAGGGGGGCACGGTGACGGCGACCACCGCCAGGCTCTCCGGTCGCATCCGGACGGCGGCGGCGGACGTGCGGGACGCCGACCTGGTCAGGCTGGTCGCGGCCCGCTTCGGTCAGGACTCGACAGGTCAGGACCCCACGGGCCAGGACCCGATCGGGGAGGAGGCGACCGGGATGGATTCGACGGGGCCGGGGGCCGAGCCCCGGCCACGTGCCTCCGAGAGGTCGACTCCTGGTGCGTCGGCGACACCGTCCCCCGAGGTCGAGGAGGCTGTGGAAGAGGGAGAACGCGAGGTCCGGGCCGAGGCCCAGAGCGACGAGCGCGGCCTGGAGTCCCTCCCGGGCACACTCCGGATCTTCGACGTGGTCTCCCAGTCGATCGAGGCCATGCAGAGCATTCTCACCGGCTACCGGATGGCGGGCAACCGTCCCGATGTCCTCGTGGAGGTGCCGTCCGACGCGTGCTCGGCGTTCGACTTCCACCGGGCGGAGGAGATGATCGAACTCGGCCGCCGGCTCACCGCGGAGGCGCTGGACCGGGAGGGGGTGTGAGAGCCCACCGTGCGACCCGGTGCGCCCCGATCCGGCTGAGCTCCCCTAACCCCCCTGGCCGACCTGCGGCAGGTGCTGCGGGCAGAACGCCCTGACCGCGGCGGCCACGACCACCGGCGCCTCGGTCACCGGTGCGTCGGGGTGGGCGTCGTTGTACTGCCGGACCACGTCGACATAGCCCATGTCGCCGTCGAGTGACGCGCAGGCGTCGCGCCCCCGGGTGAGGTAGTCCGGTTCGTCGTCGGCGACCACGCCGACCGTCCGGATCTCGCCGAGGAACTGCTCCTCCGGGGACCTCCCGTCGTCGCCCGCGTCCGGGGCCGGCTGCTCGCCGGTCGTCGCCCCATCGCGGTCGGTGGCGTCGCCGACCGCGGAGG
>NZ_JAALDW010000425.1:1239-4105 GCF_014145055.1 Dietzia sp. DQ11-38-2 | reverse complement strand
TGTCGTCGCGGCTGTCGTCGCGGTTGTCGTCGTCGTCGTTTTTCTTGTGGCCTCCACGCCCCGATGCTACCGTCGCAGAATCGCCATTCTGCGCTTGTGGGAACCGGCGAACCGCTCCTCACTCACGCCAGGATTGGAGGCCGGCGATGGCCAGACCCCCGCTGCCGATGAAGCCGACCGGATGGTTCCAGGTCGCCTGGTCGACCGAGGTCCCCGACGGCCACGTCCACCGGGTGGCCGCGTTCGGGGAGGAGCTGGTGGCCTGGCGGAGTCGTTCCGGCCGGGTCACGGTCATGGACGCGTACTGCAAACACCTCGGAGCCCACCTCGGCCACGGGGGCACCGTCGTCGACGAGACCATCCAGTGCCCATTCCACGGCTGGCAGTGGAACTCGGCCGGGCGCAACACCGCCATCCCGTACGCGGACCACCCCAACCGCGGCCGCAAGATCAGGACCTACCCGGTGGTCGAACGCAACGAGTCGATCTACCTCTGGCACGACCTCGAAGGCCGCGATCCGTACTTCGACGTGCCCGACGTCTTCACCAGCTGGGACGACGGCGCGCGGGCGGAGGACTACCACCCGTGCCATCCCCGGACCACGCTCTTCGAACAGCGGCTGGAGTTGCACCCGCAGTACGTGTTGGAGAACGGGGTCGACTTCGCGCACTTCACCTTTGTCCACAAGGTGCCGATCATCCCGCTGTTCACCCGCCAGGACTTCGACGGACCGGTCTCCTACGTCGACTTCACCATCGCGTTCGAGGGCGAACCGGGATCGATCGAGGAGGTCGACAGCGGCGTGGAGGCCATCAACGGCGGACTGGGGGTTGCCGTCACCCGCAGCCACGGGATGGTCGACAACCGCACGGCGACCTGCGTGACCCCCGTCGACGACGAGACCTGCGACGTCCGGTTCTCCGTCTGGATCCGCCGGCGGCCGGACCTGGACGACGACGAGTCCGCCGACCGCGCCGCCGCGCACGGCCGCGGGGTGATCGAGCAGTTCGAGGCCGACCTCGCCATCTGGAAGTACCAGAAGTACTCGGACCCCGCCGCGCTCGCACCCGGCGAGTACGAGGGGTTCACCGCACTGCGGACCTGGGCCACCCAGTTCTATCCCGACCACGCCCTCCTCGAAAGGTGACATCACTCATGACCAGCGGAAACACGACTCCCGCCCGGGTGTTCCAGGTCGCCACCGGCAACGTCGGCAGCGAGATGATCAGGCGTATCGGCGCCCACCCGGACCTCGAGCTGGTGGGCGTCCACTGCTACACCCCGGAGAAGGTCGGCCGCGACGTGGGCGAGCTCGCCGGCATCGCTCCCGTCGGGATCCTGGCCACCGGCACCGTCGAGGAGATCGTCGCCGCGAAGCCGGACGTCCTGACGTTCCACGGGGTCTTCCCGGACGAGGACCTCTACCTGCAGGTCCTCGAGGCCGGCATCAACATCGTCACCACCGCCGACTGGATCACCGGTCACCACCGCGACCTCAACCATCCCCACCCGTCCGGCCGGTCGTGGCGGGAGATCCTGGACGAGGCCGCGAAGGCCGGCGGGGCGACCTTCTACGGCACCGGCATGAACCCGGGCCTCAACCAGATCCTGGGCATCGTCGCCTCGGCCGACGTGGCCGAGATCGAGAACGTCACGACGATCGAGTCCGTCGACGTCTCCTGCCACCACTCCGCCGAGACCTGGAAGGAGGTCGGCTACGGCCGGCCCGTCGACGATCCCGCGCTGCCGGGGATGCTTCGGAAGTACACCGAGGTGTTCGCCGACTCGGTGTACATGATGGCCGACGCGTTCGACCTTGAGCTCGATGAGGTGGTGTTCGACTGCGAACTGGGCGCCTGCACGGAGGACGTGGACTTGGGGTGGTACCAGCTGCCCGCCGGATCCCTCCGCGGGAGTTACATCAAGTACCTCGGAATGGTCGACGGCGTCTCGCGGATCGAGACCCACCTCGAATGGCAGATGACCCCGCGCACCGAGCCGAAGTGGGACATCAAGGGCTGCTACATCACGATGATCAAGGGCGATCCGCAGATCTACAACAAGCACATGATCTTCCCCGCCCCCGGAGTGGACCTCTCCGATCCCGAGGACTTCGCCTCCATCGGTATGACCGTGACCGGGCTACCCGCCCTCAACTCCATCCGGTCGGTCATCGCCGCCCCACCCGGGATCGTCACCAGCGCGGATCTGCCGCTGCGGACGTTCGCCGGCAGGTTTGCGAAGTAGGGACCTCGGGGCCGGCCGGACGCCGGGCCGGCCCGGCGCGATCCGTCGACTGGTGGAACCGTGCGGGGCCTCCGGGCCGTCAGACACTGTGACGGCGCGCGAGAGGGGACCGAGTGGTGTACACGATCGGCCGGGTCAGGCGGTGGGACGCCGCGGGCGTGACGACGGCGAGGTCTGCCGTGGCAGAGCGGCAGACCATCGCCGCCGAGGCCCGAACGACCATCGCCGACGGACGCTCGGCGCTCGACGCGGGCTGGGACGGGGTCGCCGCCGATGCAGTCCTCGACGCCGCCGAGCGCGAGAGGATGCACGTCAACAGACTCGCGGATGGGCTCGGGGATCTGGTGGACGCCCTCACCCGCGCCGCCGCCGCGGTGGGGCCGGCGGTTCAGGCGGTTCGTGACCGCATCGCCGAGGCCGAGGCCGCCGGTCTCGTGGTGGGCGAGGATTCGGTGGGACCGGCGCCCGGCCGCGATGAGATCACCCAGGATGTCGTCGACGCGCATGTCGAGGCCCTCGGCCACGCGCTGGCCACCGTCAGGTCGTTGGACGAGCACTACGGCCGGGAGATCGACACGGTCGCCGGCACGATGTACCGGGCCATCCCGCCGGAAGTGG
>NZ_JAALDW010000425.1:0-1212 GCF_014145055.1 Dietzia sp. DQ11-38-2 | reverse complement strand
TCCGGCTGCCGGGGCAGGGGCCCTGGGAACGGCCGCCGGCGGTGCGGCTGAAGCCGTCGACAGAGGGGCGCTCGCCCTCGCGGACGAACACGACCCTGAGACCAGGGGTAGGCACAAGCTGAACCCGAAGCCGGACGACGCCGGGCGTCGGAGCGCGGGACTCCTCCGGGGCCTCGGCAGGTTCACCGGTGCCGCCGGGGCGGGAGTGACCGTGTACGAGGGCCTCGATGAATACGTCAAGGGAGAGAAGTCGGCGCCCGAGGCCATCACCGAAGCGATCGGTGCTTTCGGCGGCGGGGCGGGAGGCGGGGCTCTCGCCGGCGCGGCGGCGGGGTCGTACCTCGGGCCGGTCGGCACGTTCGTCGGGGCCGGGATCGGCGCCGGGGTCGGCGCATGGCTCGGCGAGAGCGCCGCGGACAGGGTCTACGACACGCTGACGCAGGGGGAGGCCGCCGACACGCCGGGTAACACGAGTGATCCGGAGAAGAACACGAACAGGGGTGGAAACTGATGGCAACGGGCGAGAGCCGGGAACCCGGAAACGAGTTCGAGCACGGAAGCGAGGACATTCCGTTCTCCCGGTGGGGAGACATCAAGATGCGGTTCGTCGCCAGCTGGCGGCAAGACCACATCAAGAGGTACGGCATGTACTTGTGCGTCATCTGGTTTGTCGGGTTGATCGGATACGAACTCGTCATGCGCCTGCTCGAGGCGTTGGGTCTCGCCGGGTGAGAGTTGCCGTGTGAAGGTTGCCGGGGTGAGGGCTGCCGGGTGAGGGCTGCCGGGTGGTGCCGAACCACACAGCTCGTCGATTCCGGGGCGGCGGGGCAACACCTCCCGGGCGATTGTCGGGTTCTTTCGCGCCGCATCATGGCCGGTGGTCACGTGGCGGTGTCGCCTCCGGTATCTCGCCGTCCGATGACCCGGCTGACCACCGGCTGCTCCTGCTTCTGTTCGGTTTCGACGTTCTCGGGCGGCGGAGTCCTCCCCAGAACCGCGGGGGCGACCTTGACCGGTTCCCCGATGATCTCCGAGGTGTTGGTGGCGTTGGTCAGATACGCGGCCGGCGTGTGACCGCGACGGCCCTCGTTCTGGCCGGTCGCCGCGGCGCCCATCATTCCCATGGGCATCATCCCTGCACGACTGGCGTGGGCCCCACCGTTCGACGACGAGAACGCCCCCGCGGGCGCACCCGCAGATGCCGAACCCGCC
>NZ_JAALDW010000424.1:0-2166 GCF_014145055.1 Dietzia sp. DQ11-38-2 | reverse complement strand
GCCGGCTCGCGCCGGGCGAGGGGTGTCAGGCTCCCAGCCCCGCGCTGCCGAGCGAACCGGTGCCGGCCCCGGCGGCGCCGGCGAGACGCTCCCAGGGACCTGTCACCGCGAACGTGTAGCCGTCGCCCTGGATCGACACGAACATCACCGAGCCGTCCTCGTTGAACACCGGGCCGGCGAACTCCGAGTCGCTCACGCGGTTGCGGGCGATGGGGTACGCCCGGCCTCGGTCGTCGACGCCGACGACGTGCTGGATCCCGGAACCGTCCTCGGACACCACGACGCCGCCGTGGGGGGAGACCGTGATGTTGTCCGGGCCGTCGAAGCCCCCGCCGTCCGCGAGGTCGACGGACGGGTCCGGGTTCCTGCCGAAGACGGAGTACAGGGTGATGGACGCACCGTCCGGCGCGATGCGCCAGACCTGCCCGTCGTGCTCGGCCGCCGAACCGTCGCCCATCCGGGCGAAGGAGGCCACGACGTACGCGCCCTCCTTCCACCACGCGCCCTCGAGTTTGCGCGAGCGGGTGCCGCGGTCGGCGTAGGACTGCTTGCGGATCGAGGTGGTCTCCGCGAGTCGGTCGCGACCCGGAACGTCCACCCACTCGACCTGGTAGGTCGTGCCGACCGTGGTGGCCACCGACAGGTCCGGTACGTGAGCGCCGCCGGAGACGCATCGCATCATCTCGAAGGTGCCGGCCGTGTCGCCACCCTCGGAGCGGGCGAGCTCCGCGAGCGAGCCCGTACCCGGCTGGAACCCCGCCGGAGGGGTCCAGCGGTACACGTGGCCGTTGGGACTGCCCGCGTCCTCGGTGAGGTAGATGACGCCGCTCGTGGGGTGCACCGCGACGGCCTCGTGGGCGAACCGCCCGAGGAACTTCAGCGGCACCGTGGCCTGGGCCCGGTTGAGCGCGGTGTCCGGCGAGACCTCGAAGACCCAGCCGTGGTCCAGTGAGGCTGTTCTGCCCTGGAGCGAGCGTCCACCGGCCCGGAGTTCGGTCTCCTCGCAGGTGAGCCACGTGCCCCACGGGGTGACGCCGCCCGCGCAGTTGTTCACCGTGCCGGCCACGCCGACGTACTGCGACCTGCGTTCGCCCCGGGAGTCGACGGCGATCACCGTGCATCCCCCACCCGCCTGGTCGTCGAACGTGAGCCCGTCGGTCACCGGAACGACATGCGGTTCGCTGCCGCCGATCTCGTGGTTGAGGACGAGGAAGCCGCCACCCCCGCCCACGAGGTCACCGACCGAGCCCAGTGCTCCTGATAGAGAACCGAGGGGGCCGGAGGCCGGGAAGTACCCGGCGCCGTCGGGATCGGACGGGGACGCGGCGCCACCCTCCATGGTGGTCTCGCCCGCGTGCGAGACCACGGTGTACGTGAAGCCCTCCGGCAGATCGAGCAGACCGTTCGGGTCCGGCACCAGGTCCCCGTACCCCTCGGTCCCGACGCCCGTGGCGCCGGCGATCGCGCCGGAGCCGGTGAAAGTCCCGGTGAGGTTACCCGCGACGTACACCCCCGCGCCGAGAGCTGCCGCGCCGGCGAGGAATCGACGACGATCGATGCTGGTGGTTGCCATTGTTCCGGTGTCCTCTCCCCGCGGCCGGCCCGTCCGGCGCGCGGGTTCAGACGCTAGGGGCCGATGGAAACGGGAACGCGCCGTTGAGATGTCGCGGGCGTGAACGCGCGGCGGAGACGCGGTGCGGGCGTCCGCCCGCCGGCTGCACGGATCGGCTCGACGGGGCCCACCGGACCCCCGTGGTCGCCGAGTGTTCACCGACGGGCAATCGACCGGGCCCCCGGGGTGGCCTAATGTGACCGGCATGGCACTGCTGCCGGTGGACCTGGACTCGACGCCTGACGACATCGCCTCTCTCCTCGCCGTGGACTCCGCCGTCCGCGCCGCGGTGGGACTGGAGCACTTCGCGCCCACGCCGGCGGCGCTGCACTGGGCCGGCGCCGAGGGGATGTGGATGGCGCTCGTCCGGCCCGGCGAGGGGCGTGCGCTCCTCGTCGGCTGGCACCACGAGTTCTCCCTCACCGAGGGCAGCGGACGCACCGGCGAGACGGGGACGGACCTCGTCGGCGACGCCCCGGGGTGGTGGCGTCGCGGAGTCGAGCACGCCCGGTCCGCCGGCCTCTACCTGGGCTTCCTGTACGGCTGGGACGGGG
>NZ_JAALDW010000423.1:0-1449 GCF_014145055.1 Dietzia sp. DQ11-38-2 | reverse complement strand
TCAGCTCTCCGCGGTGGCGCTCGGCGCGATGCCGTTGATCGCGCTCGGCGCCGGACTCGCGGTGGTGTCCGCGGGGGCACGGGACGCCGCCACCCCCGGGCAGCTGTTCCTGCGCGCGACCCTGTGGTCGGTGCCCGGGACGCTGGTCGCGCTCGTGCTGTTCGCCGCGCTCACCCTGGTGTCGGTGCGGGTGCTGTCGGTGGGACTGCGGGAAGGCTTCCATCCGGTGCACTCCCGCATCGCCTGGCAGGCCTGGTGCAGCGAGCGCATCATGGACGCCGCCCGGAACTGGCTGTACCCGCTCTACGCCTCGATGCTCACGCCGATGTGGCTGCGGGCGCTGGGCGCGACGATCGGCAAGGACGTGGAGGCCTCGACCGTCCTGCTCATCCCCTCTCTCACCACCGTCCGTGACGGGGCGTTCCTCGCCGATGACACGATGGTCGCGCCGTACGAACTGGGGTCGGGGTGGATGCGGCTCGAGCAGGCGCAGGTCGGCAAACGCGCGTTCCTCGGCAACTCGGGCATCGCGTCCGCCGGCCGCAAGGTCCCCGCGCGTGGACTGGTCGCCGTTCTGTCCTCCGCGCCGCAGAAGGCCAAGAAGGGCACGTCGTGGCTCGGATCGCCCCCGCAGAAGCTGCCCAGGGCGGTGGCCGACGGCGAGAGCGACGCGCGCACCTACCAACCGCCGGGGCGCCTGAAGGTCGCCCGTGCCGCGTGGGAGACCCTGCGCCTGGTCCCGGTGTGGCTCTCGTTCCTCCTGCTTGTCGGCGTCCTGGTGGTGATGCAGCTGATCCACCGGGAGTGGGGTTTCACCGTGGCCGCGCTGAGCTCCGGCGTCACGCTCGCGTATGCCGGACTGGTGGCACTGCTGCTCGCGGTCCTGGCCAAGTGGATCCTGGTGGGCCGGATCCGCGCGGGCGACCAGCCACTGTGGTCCTCCTTCGTGTGGCGCAACGAGGTGGCCGACTCCTTTGTCGAGCTCCTCGCCGCGCCCTGGATGGCCCGGCCCGCCACGGGGACCCCGATCCTCACCGCGATGCTGCGCCTGCTCGGGTCACGCATCGGCCGGGGCGTGTGGTGCGAGTCCTACTGGCTCCCCGAGGCCGACCTGATCTCAGTGGGTGACGGCGCCACCGTCAACCGCGGCTGCGTGGTCCAGACCCATCTCTTCCACGACCGCATCATGCAGATCGACCGGGTGACGATGGCCGACGGAGCGACGCTGGGGTGCCACTGTGTGACGCTCCCGGCCTCCTCGATCGGCGACGGCTCCACCGTGGGCCCGGCCTCGCTGGTCATGCGCGGCGACCGCATCCCCCCGGGCACCCGCTGGCAGGGCAACCCGATCGCACCCTGGCGGGGCTGAGCGGGGCGCGGGCTGCGCGGCGGGTCCGTCTGCCACCGCAAGGGCTGCGCGGCGGGTCTGTCTGCCACCGCAGGGGCTGA
>NZ_JAALDW010000422.1:0-1492 GCF_014145055.1 Dietzia sp. DQ11-38-2 | reverse complement strand
CGCCCGCGCCTGTCGTGGGGCGTCCTCGTGTGGCTGCCGAGGAGGCCACCGCCGTCGCCTCGGGATGCCCCGCCGGCCTCGTGGAACGAGAAGAGCGTTCCGAACACATCCCGCGAGTGGGGAGGTTCGGAACGCTCTTCTCGATGGGTGAAGCGGGTCGGTCAGACCGAACTCAGGACCCGAAGGCCGCCGATGACACGGCGCTCGGGACCCAGTTGCGTGCGGCGACGTCGCGGATGAACTGCATCTGCGGGTAGAACGAATTGCCCGGGCAGGCGGTGCCGCCCCAGTCGCGGTGGCCCGAGACGGCCGGCATGTTGCGCGTGGCCCCGCCCTGCGGGTTGCGGTAGGTGATCCCGCCCCGCGGATTGATGCCGGTGGCCGAACACAGCGCACGAACGCAGTCGATGGTCGCGCCCACGGCAGCGGCGGTCGGCGGCGCCCCGGTGAAGTCACCCAGGAGGCAGACGCCGATGTTGCCGTTGTTGACGCCACCGGTGTGGCCCGCGGTGACCACCGGGGGAGCGACACCGGCGACAGGGGGCACCTGGAAGACAGGGGTCCCGCCCACGGTTCCGCCGCGGCCCTGGTAGATCCGGCCCTCCGGGTCGATGAGCAGGTGGTATCCCACGTCGCCCCAGCCCAGGGTGTTGGCGTGGTAGTTGTAGATCGCGCGGACGCTGGCCGCGCGGTCCGGCCCGACGGGCGAGGCCGTGTGGTGGATCGTGATCGCCTGCGCCGGGAAGAACTGCGGCGCCCAACGGTTCCCCGAGACGTCACCGGCGCCCCAGGCGGCCCGCGGGATGATCGGCAGTCCGAGCGTGCCGACGCTGCCGAGGCTGTAGTTGCGCGGTGCGCCACGTCCGTCGTCGAATGCAGTGGCACGGGCGCCCGCGGGTGCGTCCACCTCGTAGCCCACCGACCCCTCCGGCGCCGCGATGAGATCGGAGGCGGGCGTGCTGCCGCTGTCCGGGGCGGAATCCATCGCCTCGAGCGGGAGCCAGTCGCCCACGGAGCCGTCGGGGAAGGCGAAGCGGATGCGCCCCGCGATCTCCTCGGCGCTCGGGAACGTCACCCCGACGTAGCCGAGCGGGCCGTTCGGCTGGATCATTCCACTGCCGGTGGGGACCGACTGGAGCAGATCCTGCGCCATGCCGAGGGAACCGGTGTCGAACGGATTGGCCCCGGCCAAGGGGCCACGAACGGAGGAGGCGACAGCGACGCCGACGCCGACTGACGCTGCGGCGAGGAACCCACGGCGTGAAACGGGCATAAGGGGGCACTCCAGACTCGAACTGCAGAAAAGTGACGCCTGGCATATCGGCGCGATCACCGGAGACATTACGCGCTCGGCGTAACCAAATCGAGATAAACGTTACCGCAGTGATACATGTGGCCACTGTGGCTCAAGAGGCGAATTCTGGGCGCTCCGGGTGACACACGGCGGGCCCTCGCGCACAACCCGCCCCCGCCTCCGCACGGCCCGCCCCCG
>NZ_JAALDW010000421.1:0-1387 GCF_014145055.1 Dietzia sp. DQ11-38-2 | reverse complement strand
CCGCCTGCTCGGCGGCCGCGGGGGTGGTCGGACCTGCGTCGCCCGACCCGCCGGTGGGCTCGGGGGCGTCCACCGAGTCGTCGTCGACCTCCACGCTGGGCGGCAGTGTGCCGTACAGCGTCGCCGAGTCGCGCTCGACGTTGAGCACCTGGGCGCGGGGCCCCCGGTGCGTGGGGAGGTCGAGGGTCTTGGAGGCGAGGTTCGCCACGGTCGGGGCGTTGGCCACGCCGACCTCGACAAAACACTCGATGCCCAGACCGCCGCGCTCGATCGGCGTGAACAGCAACTCCTGGGTCTCGATCCAGCGGACCGGGCTGGCGAACTGCCAGGCCAGGAGCTCCACCAGGAGGAGGCGTCCCAGGCGCGTCGGGGTGGCGGACCACGAATCCCAGTCCGCGAGGACCTCCGCGAGGGAGTCGGCCGGCACGAGGTCCGCGATCTCCTGCACGAAGTCGCGCTCGAGACTGAACAGACGCGGCACGAGGTTGGGGATGTAGCGGCCCACGAGCACCGAGATGTCGATGTCGTGCGGGATCAGCGCGTCGAGGGTGGCCCGGAAGTCCGGGACGCCGCCGCGCAGGACGGTGGAGTGGAAGGGCACGTCGATGCCGGGCACCAGGATGAAGGCGTTCTTGCCCCCGGACCGCTCGAGCTCCCGCTCGACGGCCTTCTCCAGGGCCTTGCAGCCGGCGACGGTGCCGGCCAGCGCGTACTGCGAGCCCGCGAGGTTGTAGTTGACGATCTCGATGAACTCACCGGACTCTTCGGCCACGCCGGCCACCCAGTCCACGACCTCGTCGTCACCGATCCCCATCTGGGACGGCCGGATCGCGGCCATCCGGTAGTCGGACCGCCCCTCGGCATCGCGCGGGACGAGCTCGTGCATGGTCGATCCGCGCTGGAAGACGATCTCCAGCAGCGGCTCGAGCTCCAGCGTCCCGGAGATGGCGGCCAGGGCGTCGTACTCGCCGATCGAGTGGCCGGCGTAGTAGGCGCCGTCGACGAACAACCCGTCCGCCTCCAGCTCGGCGCGCTGCGCCACCGCGAGGCACGCCATCGCGACCTGGGTGAACTGCGTCAGGTACAGCACGCCGTCGGGGTGCCGGTGGACGGTGCCCCGGACGGTCACCTCCGTGGGATTGTCGCGGACGAGCGCCAGGATCGAGAAGCCGAGCGCCTTCCGGGTGTGCGCGTCGGCGCGGTCCCAGATCTCGCGGGCGGCGGGGCAGCGGGTGCGCCCCTCCATGCCCATCCCCTTGGCCTGGATGCCCTGGCCGGGGAAGGCGTAGACGGTTCGCGGGGCCTCGGTCAGCGCGGTGGCGGCCATGACGGTGGCCCCGTCGACCGTGCAGGTGACCTCGAGGACCTGGCCGCCGGCGAACCGCCC
>NZ_JAALDW010000043.1:0-15667 GCF_014145055.1 Dietzia sp. DQ11-38-2 | reverse complement strand
ACCACTTCTAGGGGCTTGACCCCATTCCCTTGGAGTGGTAGCCGTTGTCGGTGAAGCGCAGACCCGAGAAGGCCCTGCCGTTCTGCAGGAGCGACGGCCAGTGCTTGCCGACGAACGCCTCCATCGAGCCGACGATGCCGCCCGAGTTGAAGCCACCGAGGTGCCGGTGCTCAAGCATCCGGTTTACGCCGTTGGCGCCCTCGGTCCGGGCCACATGGTTCATCCGCTCGACACCGGCGGGCCCGATCGCCCGCGTCCACTCCGGGCGCATGATCGACTCGCCACCCGACAACCCGATCGACATTCCCGTCCGGGGGTCGACGAAGGTGAACGGGTCCCGGCCCGGGGTGTACCCGGGCAGGACTCCACCCGCCCAGAAGTTGATCGGGTGGGGCGTCATCTTCTTCAGCCCGACCATGTCGGACACGCCGTTCCACATCGACACGAGGCCGTCGTTGAAGACGGGGCCGATTGTGAACCGCACCGGCGCAGCCACGCCCTCGCGGACCCGGTTGAACTCGGTGTTGATCGCCGTGGTGCCGGTGGCGAACGCGCCGGCGGTGTTCGACAGGGCACCTCGCATGTTGGCCAGTGCCGGGTCGACGGTGCCCGTCTGCACGGCCCAGATCCCCGCGCCAGCAGTCTGCATCGACGGCAGGGCGGTGCCGAGCATCGCCACCTGGGTCGCGGCCCCCGTCTGGGTGACGGCCGCCTGCAGCCCGGCGTGAACCGGATCGAACAGCCGCGCCTTGGCATCAGCGATGCCCGCCCCGGCCTGGTTCATCACCGGGACGACGACGCCGTTCATCTGATCCTGGGCGACCTGACCGTAGTCCAGCAGCGACTGCTGCATCCCGGCCACCGCCGGGTCGAACAGAGCAGCCTTTGCCCCGTTGACCCCTTCGCCGACCGCGGTGAACGCCGACCCGATCTGCGCCGAAACATCCAGAGCGGTGCGGGCGGCATCCTCACCGAGGAACTCACCCGTCGCGGCGTACCCGTCGTCGCCGCCAGCGAACGCCGTACCGACCTCGGTCACGGCGGCCCCAGCGGTGCGAGTCACCCCGCCGACGTCGGCGGCGGTGTTCGCCGCGACCCGAGCCAGATCCTCGCCCGCCAGGCTGGCCAGCGCGCCATACCCGTCGTCCCCGCCGTTGAAGGCGATCTGCACCTCACCGGCGGCGGTCGCTGCGGTCTCGGCGAGACCACGCGCCGCGTCGGCGACCTGACCGGCCATGCCCCGCACCCCGTGCACCAGGCCAGCACCGATGTCGGCGCCGAACGAGGCGAACACCTTCGACGGGCTGGCGATCCCCAGTGCCTTCTTGAACGGGTCCTTGACCCAGGCCGGTAGACGGTCGAGGAAGAACTCGCCCAGACGGCTCAGCAGTGATCCGGCGCCGTCGAGTAGGCCCTGCACGATGTTCCGGCCAGTCTCGTACAGCCAGCGGCCGGCCCCGGTCAGAACGCCGATCACCCGGTCGCGCAGACCCGAGACCACGCCCACGACCTCGTCGAACTTCATGCGCACCAGGTCGACCACCGGGCGCACGTAGTCGTCATACAGGCCACGCACCGCGGCACCGACGCGCGCCAAGCCGGCCACGAACCGGTCGCGCAGGGCGCCGAGCTGATCACCCAGCCACGCCAGCCGGTCACCGACCCATCCGAGGACAGGAACGATGACGGTGTCGTACACCGTGCGGACCCCGGCCCAGAGCAGACCCCAGCCCGCGGCAACGACGCCGAAGACGATCCCGACACCGGTCGACCAGAGATCGAACGCCCCCACCACGGCGTCGATCAGGGGCTGGCCGAACTCCGCCCAAGCCAGCTGAACGCCGGTCCACAGGACCTCCCACGCCGCTCGCATGAGGCGGAAGTGGAGCTGCACACCCTCCCACCACAGGCCGAAAGCTGTGACGATCAGATCGACGACGGGCTGACCGTAGGCCTGCCACCCCTCTTGCAGACCGGACCAGATCCCGAGGACCGTCTCACGGATGGTGAACAGGAAATTGACGAGCCCCGAGTCCTCCTCGATGCCGAACGGGGCACCCTTGAAGTCGCCGCGGAACAGGATGTCGCCGACCATCCGCCCGAACTCGATGATGTCGACGAAGAAGTCCTTCACGCGCCCCAGAGCGGCGGTGAACTTCTCCCAGATCTCCCTGCCGTTCTCGGTCTTGGTGAAGAAGGCCCACAGGGCGGTGCCGAGGACCGCCACCGCGGTCACGATCAGCATGATCGGGTTGGCCCGCATCACCGTGTTCAGCACGCGCTGAGCAGTGGCCTGGGCGGTGGTAGCGATCGTCTGCAGCTTCGTCGCGACAGTCAGGTTCTTGATGAACGCGAGCAGCCCGCCGGCGGCGGCGATCTTCTGCTGCAGCACGAGCAGCTTGTACGCGGCGGTGGCAGCCAGAACCGCCGCCGTGAGGGGCACCAGCCACGTCTGGTTGTCGCGAATGAACCCGACCAGTGTGGCGGCGACCGACGCCGTGGTGGCCAGCGCGTCGAACAGATGGTTCAGCGCGGTGGTGATCGCCGGGCCGACCCGCTCCGCGAAGCTGGCCATCACTGGCGCCAGGCGGTCCGAGAACTCGGAGATGACCGGCTCCAGGCGCTCACCCAGTCCATCGACCGCGTCGGAGATCGCGGCGAAGACGGTCGGGGCGTTGTCGAAGATCGGGCCGAGGAGCTTCGCGCCGAAGCGACCGAGCGAGGCGCCCATGTTGTCGAGAGACCCCTTGAAGGTGTCGCCCATCTTCAGGGCCGACCCGCCGACGACGCCCTCCATGACCTGGGCGAAGTCGTCGAACCCGACCTTGCCCTCGGAGATCATCTTGCGCATCTCGTCGCCGGTCACGCCGTACTGCTCCGACAGTGCGGGCAGGATCCCCAGACCGCGGTCCAGGAGCTGGTTCATCTCCTCGGTGGACATCCGGCCACCGGCGGCGACCTTGGCCCAGATGCTGCCCATGTCGGTAAGGTCCGACCCGGTGATCGCCGCGGTGTCACCGACCAGTGACAGGATGCGGGTCAGCTCCCGGCCGGGTTCGATACCGGAGGCGACGAGGGTGCCGGCCAGCCCAGCGGCGTCTCCGAACCCGAACGCGGTGCCCTTGACGGACTCCATCGCCGAATCCATGATCGTCTCGACCGATGCGGCCGAGTGGCCCAGACCGGTCAGCGCTGCCTGCGCCTGGTCGATCGCAGCTAGGCGGTCGAACCCCTTGGTCAGGGCAGTGCCGAACCCTGCGGTCAGACTGGACCCGATTTTCGCGCCCACGCCCAGCAGCGCGCCGGTCCCGATCTTGCCCAGACCCTCGCGGATCTTCGCGCCCATCCCGCCGGACTTCTCGCCGGTGCGCAGCATCTCGTCGCCGGTGCGACCGAGCTCGTCCTGGAACCGGGACAGCTCGGCGCGGGCGTCCGCGAACTCACCGGTGGTGTCGGACTGAGCCTTGTCCAGGCGCCGGGTCGAGGAGATGACGTTCTCGGACGCCTGGGTGGCCTTGTCCTTGGCCGCCGCCAGGTCCTGCTCGGCCGCCGCGATCCGGCCTGTAGTGGCCGCAGACTTCTCCCGGGCCCGCTCGAGGGCGTTCTCCCGGTCCAGGACACTGGCACCAGTGCGGGACCGGGCCTCGGCCAGACGGGACTCGGCGTCCGCGATCTTGTTGACATCCCCCGCGGAGCGGGCCTCGGCCAGCGCACGCTCAGCGGTCGCGACCTCGCGGGAGCCCTTCTCGCGGGCGGCCGTGAGCTTGAGCTCGGCCGACTCGATCTCCCGCGCATCTCGCTTCGCGGCAGACCTCTGGTCAGCGAGTTTCTTCTCAGCGGCCAGTACCGACTCAGCGGCAGCCTGCTCGGCCTTGCGTGCCTTGGTCACCGCGGCGGCGGCCTGGCGTGTGCCGTCGACCATCGACTTGCCCATGTCGTCCGCAGCCTTGCGGCCGGCGGCCATCGCCGGGCCGTTGAGCTCGCGGGCCAGGGTCTGGCCGAGCCCCTTCATGGACACGGTCATCGGGAGGACGGCATAGCCGATAGCAGACACACGCGCCTCCTTGAATCGATGCCGGGTGGCACCGCGGGCCGGGGGAGCTAGGAGCTCCTGTTCCCGGCCACGCGGGCCATGTACCTGCGGTTCTGCTCGGCCGTGGCCGCTCGGCGACTGCGGATCAGCTGCGCTTTGCGCTCCTGGTCGCGCCGGTTCTTTAGGTCGTCCAGGTACGGGTGTTGTTTGCCCGTCAGGGCCGACCACACCGCGTACGTGGCCGCCTGCTCGCCGCTGATGGGGTGCCGCTCGGCGAGCGCACTCGCGAACGCCGACTCCTGCGGAAGGTGGTCCACCAGGAGCAGCAGGCGGCGCAGGGACAGGCGAGTACGGCCGCGGGAGTCACGCCGGTACCGGTCGAGGTAATCCACGCTCGGATAGAAGCGGGCGAAGTCGGCCTCGACGGCGTCCTCGTGCTCGCGGATCCGCCCGAGGAGCCCTAGCCGTTTCCCAGCCCGACGGCCCCCTTCCACGCATCGATGACCTCGCGGAAGTCACGGGCGGTCCAGCGGAGCTGCTTGAGAGTGGCCCAGTTCTCCACGCCGATGAGGGCCTTGAACGCCGCCGTCGGCTTCTCCTCCTCCATGTAGACGATCGCGTCGGGGTCGGCGTCGTTGAACGTGGCCGGCAGCTCGAGCTCGATCTCGGTGCCGTTGATCTCGATCTCGATGGTGATCGTCGCGCGGCCGTCGTCGGAGGTGTCCTCGACGGCGTCGTCGCTGGCCTTGGCGTCGACCTCGGCGGGCGTGGGCGCGGGGGTCTTCACGGTCGCCTTCGGGGCGGCGGGCTTGGTGCTCTTCTTCGCCGGCGTCTTGCGCGCGGCGGTCTTCTTGGCGGTGGTGGTGGTCATGGTGATCCCTCCTGAAATGGCCGATGCCCCGCGGGTTCGCGGGGCATCTTGGTGGTGATCCCTGAGTGATTGCCCCGAAGGGCGAACCCCGGCCGGTGGGGGATCACCAATCCGGCCGGTCGGGGTTCGTCTGTGGGTGAGCGCTTACTCGCCCCCGCCGGCACCGGCGGCTTCGATGCGGATGACCTCGAGGGGCTCGAGTGCGTCATCGCTGGCCGACTTGTGGAACCGGTCGTAGAGGGCGTTGTCCTCGTCCGGGCGGACCTCGACGGTGAACTCGCGGGTCTGGTGCCCGCCGTCGGCGTTGTTGAGGTTGCTCGGGTAGCAGGAGGCCATTGCGCGGGTGACGTCGATGGTGATCGCGCCGTCGGCGTCGACGAGCTTGCGGGCGAAGACGCCCTCGGCGTCACGGGGCACCCGCAGGACGCCGGTGCCGTCGACGACGTAAGGCGAGTTCGGCCACATCAGCTTGTGGATCGTCTCGTTGTCCTCCGCGGCGGTGAACGCCCAGGTGTCCTTCTTGAACCGCTGGCGGCTCTTGAGGAGCCGGCCGCCGAAGCCCTCGGCCTCCTGGCGCTCGGTGTCGCGCTCCTGACCGAGGTCGGCGCCGGCGTTGAGGAACCCGGTCGAGGCCCATGCGTCGCCGAACGTGCCGTCGGCGTTGACCTTGGCGTTCGCGTCGGGGGAGTAGAAGATCTCCGCGTCGTCCCAAAAGCGGACGTTGTCGGCGTTGCGGCGGTAGGGGGTGGGTGCAGACATGGCGTCTCCTTAGTTGCGTGAGGCGTTCACGTTGATCGTGAACGCCGCGAGGAAGCACTCGAGCTTGTCGTCCCGAGTGATGATGAGCCCGGAACCGGGCCGGATGAGTAGCCCGCGAATGGCGCCGGGCTGGATGAGCGCCGCGTCGAGCTGAGACGCGGCGCGACGGGCGATCGGTCGATAGGCCGCGTACACGGCCACGCGCACGGCCTCACGGGTGGCCACGCGGTCGGAGAACGGCGTCGCATCCGAGGTGACGGTGACCGCCACCCCGTCAGCAGGCGACCACCCGTCCGGCAGATCAGAGCGCACTGTCGCGCCCTCCACCCGGTTGATGAGGAAGTCGAGGACACGCTCGGCGCCGTCGACCTGGATCCCGTCACCCATGCCGCCCCCTCTCATCTGACGAAGTAGCGGTTGATGTCCAGGCCCTCCATTGCGGCGGCCTTAGTGACGACGCCGTACTTGGCCTGCGCGGTGAGCCCGCGAGCCTCGGTGATGGCGACCATCACCACGGGTCGGCCGTTGCGGTCCATCCGCATCTCGTATCCGGCCTGATATCCGGCGGCGCGCAACCTGCCGCACACCGCCTCGGCCTTCGCCTTCAGCAGCGGGGGCCCGGCCCGCTGCATCAACGCCAGGACACCGGGTCGATTGAGCCGGATCCGCGGCCGCTTGGCCATTAGCCCTCACCGCGCTTGGCGATGAACTCCACCAGCGGCCGATGAGACCGCAGCGCGGGGCGGCGGTTGATCGACCAGTCGAACGACTCGGCCGTGACCTCGAACTCGCGTCCCCGGATCACCACGCGATCCTTCGACGAAATAACCGTCCCGGCCGGGGCGAGCACCCGGAACTCAAGCACCTGGCCCGACCTGTCCCGGCCGGTGTCCTGCGCCAGCACCGTCGGCTGCACCACGCAGCCGCGAACTTCCCGGGGCGGTTGCGGCGGGATCGGGTAGCCCTTCGCATCGGTCCGCGCGGTGCCGCCGAGAACTGTCACGGTCTCGTGGCCCTGGCCGAGCATCACACCCACCTGCCGACCCTGGACTTCGGGAACCGGCCCCGAGGCAGGCCCACCGGGGCGAGCCCCAGCCGAGCTCGCTGGTCGTCGGTGAGGACGACCTGGCCCCACCGCGAGGACCGGGTGTCGGCGAACCGCACCGAGTCCGACTGGGCACCGGTCGACGAGGTCACGCTCGCCTGACCGGCGTTGCCACCGACCAGCACGACCGCGGCGACCATCTCCCGCATGACCCGGCGAGCAGTGCCCGCGAACCCGGGCCGACGGGCGAGGTCCAAGGCCAGATCACGGCCGGCGACGGCGAGCGCGTCCGCGATCTCTCCCTCGGCGTCCGCGATGAGAAGCTCGAGCAGGTCGAGCTCGTCCTCGTCGAGAGGCCGGGGAATGCGGAGGGCGACCTCCTCGGCAGTCACGCCGATCTGTAGCTCGCTCACCGCACCCTCCCTCCTACTGGCTGGACTTACGCCGACCGCCGCGGGGGGCCGGCTTGGTGGCCGTCGTCTCGGCGGCCGGGGCAGCGCTCGCGTCCGCAGTGGCGGACTCGGCGGTCGTGGTGGTGCTCCCCGGTCCGACGAGCTCAGCGGCGCCGAGATCGATCAGCCACTCCGCGACATCGTCGGCGACCTCGACCTCCTCGCCGCGCGACCGCCGGACCCGACCCCTGGGGGTGGGCTGCACCCACGACTCGGCCGTGATGACGACCTGCATCAGCCGCGCACTCCCGTCAGGATCCGCGCGGCCTTCGGCGCGTCCGTCGCGGTGATCCGGGTGCGGAACGCGTCAGCCCGGTACGACATGTTCGAGCCGCCGTGCTGCTCGCTGCCACCCTCGGGGTAGAGCGGGGTCATCTCGAGCGGGATCGGGTCAGTGCGGAACCCGACCACTCCCGACTCGGCGATGATGACCTGTCCCGGGTCGGCGAACCGGGACGTCAGCACTCGAAGGCCCGCGATCGTGGTCGGCAGGGTGCCCCGGTAGACCGGGTTCTGGTCCGCAAGGTTGCCGATGAACAACTTCTGGTACTCGGCGTTGCGGGTGAGCATCGTGACGGTCCGCGGATGCGCGATCATGATGTCCGGCACGTACCCCAGGTTCGCGTCCGGGTCGTCCTCCAGGTGCGCGTCCTCGATCGCCTCGATCGCGTCGAAGACGTCATCGATCGGCGAGGACCCCGTCGTCGGCCACGGCGACGACACCGGCACCTCGTCCACCCCAGCTGCGGCGAACGTGCGCAGCGAGGCCCGCACATCAGACCGGACCATTGTGTTCTGCAGAGCGGTGATCTGCCGGTTCACCTGGCCGATCTTGTTGAACTTCTTCATTTCGTAGGAGATGCGGACACCGAGGGCGGTCTTGTTGCCGGTGACGAACTTCAGGTCACCACGGCCGATGTCCGCGACCGGGATTTCTCCGAACTCGGCAACGTCCTCGGCGTCCTCCGAGAGGAACGCCTGTGCGGCCTCGCGGTAGGCGACGACCAGCTCGGACTCGCCCTCGTTGCGGAAGATCGCCTCGGAGATCATCGCGCCGTCGAGGTTCTTGATGACCTTCTCGGCAATCCACGTGGGGGCGCCGATCAGGTCGTCGACGGTGAACTTCTCGCCGTCATGGACAGAGGAAATGGTGCCCATAGTGGGCCTCCTTCTAGAGGTGAGAGGCCCTGTTAGGCCGGGATGGTGAGACGGACGCGGACGCGACCGGCCTTGCTGGCGGCGACGGTGACGCCGACCTTGGTCTCGCCCTCGGTGGACGCCTTGCCATCAGCGGCGGCGAACACGTCGTCACCGAGCGCGAACTCGTCGTCGGTGACGATCGGCAGGGTCGCCGGCGCGGTGTGGACGGCGAGGACGTCCGGCGAACCGAGGGTCAGGTCACCGCTCGTGCGGTCACCCTTCGGCGCGCCCTTCTCGGAGACCGCACCGAAGGCGGCCTGCCCGTCGGAGTGGCTGATTCCATCGGCGCCGAGTACGACGATGCGGTTCTTTTCGACCGGCTCGGCCACCGGAAGCGAGATCGGGCCCTGGCGGAACGTGGGGTTGGACATGGTTCTCTCCTTGGTGGGTTAGAGCTTGACGGCGTCGGCGAAGCTGATGGACTTGGCGCGGGCGTCAAGGTCGCTGTTCTGTCCGCTCTGCCCGGCCTGGCCGGGCGTCTTGGTGTGCCCCTGTTCGGCGCGGTTGATGCGACCTGAGGCCAGGGCCGCGATCCGGTCCGCGGTGTCCGTGGGGGCCTCGAGGTAGTTGGCCACCCAGTCGTCTCGGCGGGCGGCGAGAATCTTCCCCGCGTCCACCGCGGCGTCGACGGCGGCCTCGGCGGCAGCCCTGTCGACGGCGTCCTGTGCGCGGTCTCCGGACTCGGCTCGGGCCAGCAGGTCGGCGTAGACCTCCGCGTCGAGGGTGACCGTGTCCGCGCCCGCCGCGGCCGACGAAGACTCGGGTGCGCCCTCGCCCTCGCCGGAATCACCGCCGTCCAGGTTCTCCCCGTCGGTCGATCGGTTGCCGCCATCGTTGGCTCCGGCCTCCTCGTCGTCTCCGGCGGGGTCCGGGTCGCCGGCCTGCTCGGCCAGCGCCTCGTCGAGCGCCGCGAGCGCCTCCTCTTCGGTGACGTCCTCAGCAATCCCGAGCCGCTCACGCAGCCCAGCCATGAGAGCACCCATCGTGTCCTCCTCCTGTCGCGCCGCGGCGACGGTTGGTGCAGGCGCCTCTCGACGACCCGCGTAGTTGAAACTGGCCAGGTTGAACCGGTTGACCGACGCTGACTCCGATCGGTCGGGCTTGCCCGCCGACACCGCATCGATCAGCCCGGCCTCCAGCGCCTCAGCAGGGGTGAACCACTGCTCCGACCGCATCGCCTCCCGCCACATGTCGACCGGGGTGCCCGCCTTCTCGGCGTAGATCGCGGCAACCATCGCCGACTCGGAGTCGATCCGGTCGGCCAGGGCCCGCAGCTCGTCGGCGTTGCCCATCCCGACGATCCACGCGTCATGAATCATCAGTTCGGAGGCGGGCCGCATGATGACCTCGTCGCCGGCCATTGCGATGAAGGAGGCGGCCGACGCCGCCAAACCTTCGACGATGACGGTGACCCGAGCCGGGTGAGAGCGCAGCGAGTTGTAGATCGACATCGCCTCCCACACCTCACCGCCCGGACAGTTGATGAGCAGCGTGATCTCGGAGACCTCGCCGAGCTCGTCCAGAGCGGCGGTGAACTCCTTCGAGGACACGCCCCAGAAGCCGCCCCACGAGTCGATCGGGTCGTACAGGCGGATCGTCGCGACGTCGTCGGAGACCGCGGCGCGCACCTCAGCGCGGGCTCCGCGGCCGGTCAGGAATGGGTTCATGCTGCCTCCTCCTCGGAGGGCTCGGGCCCGTCGTACGGGCGCTTGGTCGGCAGGTTGCCGCGGCGGCGAATCTCCTCTTCGAGGTCCTTGTCCGGCAGGATCACCCCGGCGTTGGCTAGGAGCGCGATCGTTTCCGGTGGCAGATCGTTCTTCGAGCCAATGGGGTCGAACGCGAGTCGCGGGTACGGGCCGCCCTCGGTCCCGAACGCGAAGTCGACCATCTCCTCGACGAGGTACTTGTTCGCCGTAGTCGCGATGCCCTCGGCGATGGTCTGCAGGAACTGGATGAAGATCCCCAGCTGCACCTCGGCGAGAGCGTAGGAGCCGCCCTTGCCGTCGAGGTTGAGCACGTGCGCCAGTGCAGCGCGGGCGATCTGCGAGTCGTGATAGGCGATCGCATCCCGGGGCGAGACCAACTGGCCCTTCACGCCCTCGATGGTGAACGACGCACCGTTGGGGGTACTGACCCCGCCTTCGACGCCGGCGCGGACGTTGTCAACGATCTCCTGCCCGCGCTCGATCTCCTTCTCGTCGCTCGACGCGGCCTTGTAGTTCGGCACTCCCATGCCGTTGCGTTCGAGGATGATCGCTTCCAGGCGCAGCAGCTCGTCCTTCAGCCGCCAGTGCTTGTACGCGCTGCGCAGGATCGAAGTACCCGTCCACGTGTGATCCAGCGGGTCGTGCAGGTAGGCGACCAGGTGCTCGACCGGGATCGGCTTCTCGGCCCTCAGCGCGCCCGCCCGCGGGGCCTGCTCGACAGATTCGAGTCCACCGTCGTCGGCGACGTTGATCTTCTTGATCGTGTCCGCCATCCGCGGTGCCAGCTTTCGCAACCGGTCGCGGCCACTCCGCACCTCGTACACCTTCTCGAAGAACGACACCCCGAACACCACCGACCGCAGCGCCCACGGCAGGTGCTCGGCCCACGAGGCGTGCCCACCCGTCGACGGCAACGGCTGACGACCGTCGTCACCAAGCACCGGCAAGCGCAGATCCTCAGCCACCAACCGAACCACCTCGTCAGAGGCACCATTCGGGTCAATGCGCCACATCGTGCGCAAGATCGGCAGGGTCACCGCAGCAACCACCGACCGCACCTGAGCGTCCTCGCGCAGCATCTGCGCATAGATGCGCGCGGATTGAGGGAACACCAGCTCGCGGTTCTTGTCCGCCATAGGGGTGAAGGGGCCCGAGCGGCGCGCGTACCCCCGCTCGGAACGAGACGGCTCAGCCATGCGGGCACCCCCTGCCAATCGTCGGGATCATCTAGAACGCCATCGCCCGCGCCCGGTGCCGGCTGGGCATCCCGCCCGACCGCGTCGAACTCGAGGACGGCAACGCCACCGGACCCGGCACGAAATCCTCTTCCGGCTCCTCCAAGTCCAGCGGCGGAAAGTGCCGCACCGCCCACGCCGCCAGCGAGAGCGCGACGATCTGGCACGTGCCCGGGCGGCGGATCCACGTCGACGAGGCCGTACCCAGGTGAGCGGCCTGCGCCAACGGCAACGCCTCGTCCAGGAGCGGATCCGGATCGCGGGTCAGCAGACGCTCCTCCGCGCCCGCCGCCAGAACCTCCGGTAACCCCTTGGCCTCCGCGGGCCGCAGCCGCATCACATCCACGCTCCGCTCCTCCAGGAGCGGAATGAGCACGCCCGCCGGGCCGCGCGGATCGACCACCAGCGCCGACGGGGCCTCCACCGCCACAGCCTCGGCCACCCAATCGGCGATCTCGCGCACCCCCAGCTGGGCATGCAATCCGACCGTCACGTGCACCACATCGTCGGCGCACATCACGCCCGCGGCGACCGTCCACATCGCCCGGTCCGGATCCGCCTCCACCACCAACGCCGAGTGCCCCACACGCTCCGGGCGGTCATCGACCATGTCGACCCAGGGGCCGGCCTCGACCACCGCGGGCCCGCCTGCGTCGCCCGCGAGCGAGAACCACATCCCGTGACCCAGGTTCTCAATCGCGAAGATCCGCCGAGCCTCCTCGGTCGGCAGCCCCTGCAGCTTCGCCCGCACCTTCTCGTCCGAGTTCAGCAACCCGAACGCGGGGTTCGCTGCCCGCCAGGACATCGGGTCGTCCGTGGCGGCCCCCTCCGGCGCCGCCCACTCCGCGTAGAACGTCGAGGTGTCCCGACCCTGCAGGACCGCCTCACGGATCCCCGAGATCAGCACACCGTGCGGGTGCATTTCGGCGTTCACCGCCGACGTCGCGTAGATCGTCTGCGGATCGTTCGACGCCTGCATCACCGCGGACAGCGCTGCCAGATCGCCCGAGGTGTAGTCCAGCGCTTCGTCGATGATCACCAGGTCGAACTTCGTCATGCCGCGGCCGACCTTCGCCGACCGTGTGCGGCAGATGAGCCGCCCGCCGTTGTCGAGGATGAAGGTGCCGCGACCTTGCGAGCATCCGCGCCGCACCACCCGCTCGTCGAGGGACTCCTCGGCGGTGATGAGCGCCTCGAGGCGCTCCCACACCTCCTTCGCCGAGTCCCACTCCAGCGACGTGTAGAGGATCTTGTGACCGAGCTTGAACAGCCGGAACAGGATCGTCGCGATGATGATCTCGGTCTTGCCGTTCTGCCGGGGACACACCAGCACGCACGACTTGTGCGTCCACCGGCCTATCTCGTCGACCGCATTGATGTGGTCGACGCCCATCCGCTGCCACGGCATCATCCGGCCCGCGATTCGCGAATACAGCCGGCACACCTTCTCCGAGACCGCCTCGAAGTCCCCCGGGAGGTACTGCAGCGCCCACGGCGTCTGCTTGCCCTCTAGATCCGGCCACTCCGCAGCGATGATTCGGGCGAACTCACTGTCCGGGTCATCGTCAAAGGTCGTCGAGAACGTCACGCCGCTTGGGGCTTCGACCGTCACCGGCGGGCACCTCCTCGGGCTTCGCGGTAGCGAACAGGTCCGGCCGACGGCTCACCCACTGCCGCAGCTCGGCCGACGCCGCGCGCTCGATCTCCACCGCCGGGCTCACAGCCACACCGCGCTCGCCTTCGCGAAGAAGATCCTGATCCGCCCGCCGCCGCGCGGCCCGCATCCGCAGAAGCTGGCCGGCGTACGCCTCGATCGCGATCCGGTCCACCATCGTCAGGTCGACGCGTTCACCGATCTCGGCGATGAGCTGGGCCGATAGGTCGTCGATCGTCACCGAAGGGCACCTCCTGGACTCGGGAGAAATCCACCCTCCGGCCCGTGTAAAAAACTGGTGACTGGGGAGCGCGGGGCAGAGTCATCTGACCTGCGGTTATAAGATTCTGGGGGGTGGGGCTCAGGCGTAGATAAGCTAAGCAGTGTCTTGGCGGTCCGGCCTGGTCACGCCGACGCGATCAATGCGGGCAGCTCGGGCCAGTTGACGAGGGCGCCTTCGTCTCGTCGGCGTCGTTCGGCGTCTCGTTGCCGGGCGGCGAGTAGTGCGGGCCGGCGGTGGTCTCGGGAGCCGTCGCCGCGTTGTTTGTTGCAGAGGTCGTGGAGGAGTCGGTCGGCGGCGCCGGCGGTGTTGCCTTTGGAGCGTGCGCGGGTGTGGTCGGCGTGGAGTGCTCGGCCGTCTGGGTTGTTTGCGGGTTCGCGGTACATGCCGCGTCCGCACCACCAGCAGGGTGTGCCGTCGTGGAGTTGGGCGAGGAGTCCGGCGCGGTTGCGTCGGTGGGTGTGGCCGAGGCCGCGTTGGGTGGTGGTGCGGTTGTCAGCCATGTCGGGGGAGGAGCTGGTTGAAGTCGGCGAGTATCTCTTTGCCGATTTGCCGGAAGTCTTGGAGTAGGTCGTCCCACGGTAGGGCGGCGGCCCGGTACCGCGGGTCTCCGGTCGCGAGGTAGATGCGGCGGTGGAGGCTGGCTCGGTACTGGTCGGCTTCGAGGGCGTCTCCGATGGGCGGGGTCTCGTCTGGCTCGGCGGGTGTGACTTCGGTCAGTGCGGTCGGCATGGGTGCGCCTCCTGGTTTACGGGGCGGTGAGTGTGTCGTACGAGACGGACTCGACGGCGTCTCCGCGGACGAGGTGTTCCATGCCGTCGGTGCCTTCGATTGCGACGAACCGTTGGCCTTGGCCGTGGATCCGGCGGAGTAGCTTCTCGGGTTCCTCGGTGGTGCGGGTGACGATCTCGTGGCCGCCGGTGGTGCGGAGGGTGACGGTGAGCGCGAGCTGCTGTTGGGCTGGCATGGCGCGCCTCCTGGTGGTTTGGTTCCGCGCAGCGTGCCCTCACCCTGAGCTGTGGGTGTGCCGTGAGGCGGGGTGCTTGGCCCGGTTGGGGGCTTTGACGCGGAAGTGGGTGCCCGGTCGTTGCGTCTCGCGTGGGTGCGCGCGGTGCCCTTGGCCCGCCAGTGGGAGGGGAGCGCGGACGGCGTCGACCGGGACGACGATGCCGCCCGGACCACCTTGGTCGGTGGGGTCACGAGCGGCTACGCCTGAAGGGTATCGGTCGGTTGGCTTCACTTGTCAAGGTCTTCTGTTTGACCTGCTGGTTTGCCGGATGGGGAGGCGTCGGATGCGCGCGTGCCGGGCTGCGGCTGCGACCTCGTGGTAGTGGAACCAGACTTCTCCGGCGGGGCCGATGCGTTCTGGGAGGTGTCCGCGGCGGCGCCATTGGTGGATGGTCTTTTCGTCGAGGTGTTCTCCGGTGACGGCGTGGTGGACGGCGGCCATGTCGGCGGCGTCGCCTTGGGCTTGGTGTGCGCGGTGGTGGACGTCGGTGGTGGCGAGGTGGTGGCGGTCGGTGATGGATTCGCCGTCGTCTGGGTTGGTGATGCGTGCGGCGGTGCTGGCGAGTTCGGTGGCTTCGTCGAGGCAGTCGGGTGCCCAGGGGCGGGTGGCGATGCGGTCTGCTGCGAGGTGGAGGTGGCGGCAGAGGCCGGCGGTGCTGGTGTCGCGGGGTGGGGAGAAGTTTGTTTCGGTGGCGAGGTGGTGGGTCCAGCCTTCGGCGCAGGCGCGGATGAGGTCGAGGTGGTCGTAGGCGGCGACGTTGATCGGGGGGCGGGAGGCTGGGGCGCGGGCGATTCGGATGCCGAGGCTGGTGGCTACGCCCATGACGGATCCGGCGAGGAGGTCGTCGAGTTGGGGGATGAGTCCGGCGAGGGTGTGCCAGTGTCCGCCGAGCTCGTCGACCTGGTGCGGTTCGAGGAACGAGTCGGTCATCGGGTTCACCATCCGGCCTTGAGTCGTTGTGCGAGTTCGACCTTGACGGCGTCGGGCCATTCGATCGCGGCGAGCGCGTCTTCGTGGTGGTCGGCTTCGGGTCGGTGCCACAGCAGTCGCATGCCGCCTGCGGTGGCGAGCGCGAGGGCGTCGGCCTGGTTGTGGTCGCGGATGTCGGCGGTTGTCCAGTGGTGGCGCATGGCGTCGAGGACCGCGGTCTTGTCGGCGTTGCCGGCGCCGGTGGCGAACTTGGCGCGGGTCTGGGGGTTGCACACGGCGATGGGGATGCGGCGCGCGGTGAGTCCGACGTAGAGGGCCCACCAGAGGCCGGCGCGTTCGTGTTGGCCGCCGTGTTGGGCGCCGTAGGCGGGACCTTCGATGACGGCGAGGGCGGCGCCCTCGGGCACCGCCTGGAGCACACGGTGCACCTGGCGGCGCAGGCGATGAGCGCGCTGGGCGGTGGTGGCGCCGCGCTTGCCTGCTTCGCCGATGG
>NZ_JAALDW010000420.1:0-2721 GCF_014145055.1 Dietzia sp. DQ11-38-2 | reverse complement strand
GGCCCCCAAGGGTGCCGTCGAGCAACTCGCGCGAGGACTGGCCGCGGAGGAGGGCCGCTTCGGCGTGCGCGTGAACTGCGTGGGCCCGGGGATGCTCACCGACGGGATGGCCGAGCGGCTCATCGCCTCCGGCGACCTCGACGACCGCGCGCTCGAGGTCACCCGCGCGAACATCCCGCTGCGCCGGTTCGGCACCGCGGACGACATCGCCGAGGCCGTGGCGTTCCTCGCCTCCGACCGCGCGGGCTTCATCTCCGGCCAGAAGCTCGACGTCGACGGTGGTTACGGCGTCTGAATCCGAGCCGGCGGGCGGGTCCGGTACAGTACCAACCAAGCACTTGCTAGGTGAGGAGAGTCCCAGCTCATGACCGACGCGCCCATCCCCCCGGTCCTCGGCGTCCACGACCTCGGCCCGGACACGCACCCGGTCGCCTACGAGGTCACGGGCGGTACCGCCTACGTCACGCTCAACCGGCCGGACTTCCGCAACGCGCAGAACTCGGTCATGACGTACTCACTGGACAACGCCTTCGTCCGGGCCGTCGAGGACGACGCGGTCAAGGTCATCGTCCTGAGGGCCAACGGCAAGCACTTCTCGGCGGGCCACGACATCGGCACCCCCGAGCGCGACCACCACGTGGAGTACCCCAACCGCGCGGCGCTCTGGTGGGACCACACCACCCGCGGCGGCGGCGACCGTCGCCTGGCCCGCGAGACCGAGGTCTACGTCCAGATGTGCCGCCGCTGGCGGGAGATCCCCAAACCGATGATCGCCCAGGTGCACGGCGCGTGCATCGCAGGCGGACTCATGCTGGCATGGGTCTGCGACTTCATCGTGGCCTCGGATGACGCGTTCTTCTCCGACCCCGTGGTCAAGATGGGCATACCGGGCGTGGAGTACTTCGCCCACGCCTTCGTGCTGGGCCCGCGCCGCGCGAAGGAGATCCTCTACACCGGTCGCAGGTTCGGCGCGGCCGAGGCACTGGAGTGGGGGATGTGCAACCACGTCGTCCCGCGCGATGAGCTCCAGACCAAGGTCGACGAGATCGCCGCGGAGATCGCCGCGATGCCCGCGTTCGGACTGACGCTCGCGAAGAAGGTCATCAACGGATGCGAGGACCAGATGGGCCTCCAGACCTCCCTCGACACGGCCTTCGGCTGGCACATGTTCGCCCACTCGGCCAACGCGGAGCCCGACGACACCGACTCGTTCTCCGCCTCGCTCGGCGGGATGGATGCCCGCTCGATGCGCGACAGCGCGAACACGGGCTCGACCGGCGAGACGAAGGACTGACGCCGTGGATCTGGATCTGGACGCCTCGACTCAGGAGTTCCGCCTCGAGGTCCGCGACTGGCTCGCCGAGAACGTGCCCACCGAACCGCTCCCGCACATGGACACCCGCGAGGGCTTCGAGGCCCACCGACAGTGGGAGCGGACGATGGCCGACGCCCGCATGTCGGTGGTGTCGTGGCCCGAGGAGTACGGCGGCCGCGACTGCGGACTGGTCAACTGGGTGGTCTTCGAGGAGGAGTACTTCCGCGCCGGCGCGCCCCTGCGGGTGAGCCAGAACGGCATCTTCCTCCTGGCACCGACGCTGTTCGACCACGCCTCCCCCGAGCAGCTGGCCCACATCATGCCGCGCATGGCTCGCGCCGACGACATCTGGGCACAGGCCTGGTCCGAGCCCGAGGCCGGCTCCGACCTGGCCTCGCTGCGGTCCACCGCACGGAGGGCCGACGGCGGCTGGGTGCTCAACGGCCAGAAGGTGTGGTCCACCCGCGCCTCGTTCGCCGACAAGGGCTTCGGACTGTTCCGCACCGACCCGGACGAGCCCCGCCACAAGGGCCTGACCTATTTCATGTTCGACCTGCGGGCCGAGGGCGTCACCGTGCGCCCGATCGATCAGCTCGACGGCCTGCCGGGGTTCGCCGAGCTGTTCCTCGAGGACGTCTTCGTCCCCGACGATCCGGCGGACCCGGCGAGTTCGGGCGTGATCGGCGAGGTCAACCAGGGCTGGAAGGTGGCCATGTCCACCGCCAACAACGAGCGCGGCCTCTCGCTGCGCTCCCCCGGCCGCTTCCTGGCCACCACCGATCGCCTGCTCGAACTGTGGGGGTCCACCGCACCGGGCCTGGACGACCGGGCCCGGGGCGCGCTGTCCGACCGCGTGGTCGACGCGTGGATCGGCTCCCGCGCGTACGAGCTGAGCACCTGGAACACGGTCACCACGCTCACCGCCGGCGCCAACCTGGGGTTCGAGTCCTCGATCAACAAGGTCTTCTGGTCGGACTGGGACATCGCGACCCACGAGACCGCCCTGGACCTGCTCGGCACGGCCGGTGAGCTCGCCGGTGAGCAGTGGATGGACGGGTACCTGTTCGCCCTCGCCGGGCCCATCTACGCGGGAACGAACGAGGTCCAGAAGAACATCATCGCCGAGCGTCTCCTCGGCCTGCCGCGCGGCTGAGAACGGGGTTTCCATCATGCAGTTCGCACTCGATCCCGAGGTCGTCGACTTCGCCGCCAGCATCGACTCGCTGCTGGCCAAGTCGGACATGCCCTCGGTGATCCGCTCCTGGGCGGCCGGTGACACCGCACCCGGCACCGCCGTGTGGGGCCGGATCGCCGAGACCGGCGCCTCCGCGCTCCTCGTTCCGGAGGCATCCGGTGGGGCCGGCGCCACGGCCGTCGAGGCGGTCGTCGCCCTCGAGGTCCTGGGC
>NZ_JAALDW010000419.1:0-3034 GCF_014145055.1 Dietzia sp. DQ11-38-2 | reverse complement strand
GGGAGGCTGACCGGGTTCGGCCTCGACGGTCTGGCCGGGCTCGCCCTCGACGGACTGACCGGGCTCGGCCTCGACGGGCCGGCCGGGCTCCCCCTCGGTGGCGACTGACTCGCTGACCGCGGCCGCGCGCATCGACATCATCCGGGCGGACTGCTCGGGGAGCGGAGCCGGCCAGGACACGTCGGGCCGGACGGGTGCGCTGGTCACGGACCGGGAGGCACCGCATTCGGCGTGCGCCAGCACCATGTGCAGGACCCAGGGCTGCGACCCCAGGACATCCCCGGACGCCTCCACGTACAGGCGGAGCTGCGACATCGCGTACCCGTTCGACACCACGTGATGGTGCTGGAGGACGCCGTGGTAGGTGTACAGGCCGATGTCTCTGACAAAGGTGGTCTGCCGCCCCGGTGCGGGGATCTGGACACGATCACCGGAGTCGAAGAGGTTGCCGCCGATCGTCACCGGGTCTCCCGCGAGCCCGGCTCGCCCGATCTCGCCCGGAGTGCACGACGCGGTGGCGGTGATGGGGGTCGACGAGGTCCGGACGAGCGGCACTCTCACGAGGAGCGCCAGGGCCGATGCATCGACGTTCCGGACCTGGGACACGGCGTGACTCGCCGCCGCCCCGGCCTCCGGTTGATCGGGAAGCGGTCGGCAGTCGTCCGGCTGACGGTTGTCGCGCCGGGCGCATGTGCGCGTCTCGGCGCTGGCCCGCACCGAGCTCAGGAAGGTGCCCACCGACTCGGTGCTCCAGCTGCTGGGGCTGGCGGAGCGCGCGATCCAGGTGGTGGAGGGCGTGACCTCTCTCTGGACCGAACCGATAGCACTCGCCCCGGAGAGCCACGGCTTGAGTGCGCCGTAGCCGGCGGCGGACCGGGCGAAGTTCCTGCCGCCGTCAGGGCTCGCCCCGAACTCGGCGGCTCCCATCGCCCGGTCGGCCCACGCCGCCTCGGTGGGCCGAATGGTGCCCACGGCCAGCGCCGTCGTCATGACCAGGGCGAGGGCCCCGAGCATGGCCATGAGCGCGCGCACCGGACGCTGCAGACCGGTCACCGTGCGACCTCGTCGTCGTCCTCGTCCTCGGCCACCGCTTCGGCCTCGTCGCGCCCGGGCCAGAAGGTCCACAGGACACCGACCGCGGCGAGCAGGGTGATCGAGCCCAGGACCAGCGGGTTGCCGGCCCAGACGATCGCGTTCGCGAGGCCGGGCACCGACCACAGCACCTTGCGCACGCTCTCCACCCGGTACATCCCCGGGTCGGGGTTGGGGTTCGCGTCCCCCTTCATCTGGATGAGCGCCTCACCCGGCGCCTGCGGGTGGACCTCGATCACCCGGTGGGTGACGGGCAGCCGGCCGGGCCTGTCGACGGTGACCACGTCCCCCACCCGGATCTCGTCCGCACCGATCTGCTTGACCACTGCGACCGAGCCCGCGGGGATCGTGGGGGACATGGACCCGGTCTTGAACATGATGAGGGTGATGTTCATCGTCACCGCCGCGAGCACGAGCCCGACCGCCACCACGCCACCCGCGGCGAGCAGGTTGGCCAACCCGCCGGCGAGGTAGGAGCCGACCGACCGACCGGGTGCGCGGTGCGCTCCCGCGGGTCGACCCGCGTTTCCGCTGTGGGGCGCGTGTGCTGCGGTCTGCATGGCCGTCACCTCTCGTGAGTTGCTCGCCGGTCTCGGGTCGGAAGGTCGAGGCGCGGTCAGGCGTCGTCGCTCTGGGCGTCGAAGGTCCAGTACACGGGGGCGGGCGCGATGCCGGCCGAGTCCAGGCCCGCGCTGCCGTCGAGCTGCGCGCGGAAGCACAGCCACGTGTAGGCGTTCTTCTCCACCCGCGTGGTGCGGGTCGTGGGAGCGGCGAGCGTGCCCACCGTCGTGAAGTTGGTGGCGGCCGACGAGCAGGTGGACGGCGGGGTGGAGCCACCACCGAGCTCGGCGATCGAGACGGCGACCTTGCTGGTCAGGGCGTTGGTGGCGACGCTCTGCTGCGAGATCGTGACGTTGGCGCCGAGGTTGCCCTTGTTCTCCCGCAGGCCCACCAGCTGGTAGACGGGCACGCCCGGGACGAGCGCCTTGGAGGCGGGCCCGAACTGCATGGTGCCGGCCTTGTCCTTGGTCACGAACTCGTTCCACCCCTCGGCGGCGTTGAAGTGGGCCTGGATGTTGAAGTCGCTGCCCGTGGTGCCGAACTCGCTCACGCCCCACGCGGTGTCCGACCAGGCCGCCAGCGTCACGGCGGCGCCGACGCCCAGCACCAGACCCGAGGCCATGATGGCCCGGGCCTTCTTGCGGCGGTTCTGCTTCGGCGCGGTCCGGGCGGGGGTGGGCGTGGTGCTCATGGGTGGGCCTTTCTGGCGTAGGTGAGGGTCGTCGCCAACGCAGGTTGTTGACGCATCGCATTTATTATCGTTTATCTACTCGCCAGTAGCAAACGGAAATGTCACTTCTGTCTACAAACTCACATTTCCGCGAATCGCGCCCAAATATCAACGTCAACTGCCGTTATGACGGCACTCTCATGTTCTGGACGTGAATCGTGATGTGTCCGCGGGGTTACCTGGACACTAAATCAGGTCTCGGCATGCGCTCAGGTTGAGCACGCTCAGGCGCCGCGGAGCTCCCACATCCGCAGCGCCAAGCGGAGCTCCATCGCGCGATCACCGCGGCGCCACCCGTCGCCGAGAACCGAGTCCAGCCGGTCGAGTCGCTGATAGACGGTGTTGACGTGGATGTAGAGCCGGTCGGCGGTGGCGGAGGGGCTGGCGTCGGCGGCGAACCAGGCGCTCAGGGTCTCCATGAGGGCGCTGCCCCGGTCGCGGTCATGATCTCGGACCGGCCCGAGGTTGCGGTCGATGAACTGCGTGACGTCCTCCGCGTCGACCTCGCTGAACAGCAGTCCGTACAGGCCGAGCTCCTCGGTCGCCGCGCCCTCGCCCGCACGCCCCAAAGCGACGAGTAGCTGAGCGGCGCGCCGGGCCCGCTCGACGTGGTCGGCCACGGCGACCAACTCGCCGGCGGGGCCGGAGGCG
>NZ_JAALDW010000418.1:14503-16639 GCF_014145055.1 Dietzia sp. DQ11-38-2 | reverse complement strand
CCTGGTGGTGGCGGCCACCGTCCTGGGACCCCTCGTCGTCTCCCTCTCCTCAGGCGCGGTCGGGCCCCTGGCGCCACTGAGCCAGCTCGTCCGCGAGGTGCCGTACACCCCGGCGCAGGTCGCGGAGCTGTGCGACGCCGCGCCGGGCGGGATCGACTGCTGGAACGCCAGACAGCTTCTCCGCCTGACCGGGGTCGGCCCCCTCGCCCTCACCCTCATGCCGTCCGTGCTCATCCTCGTCCTGGCCGACGGGCTTCGACGCGGCAGGCGCGCCGCGCGCTGGTGGGCGCTGGCCGCGTACGGTACCCAGCTCGCCGCCTCGGTCGCTCTGCTCGTCACCGGCCCGATCGAGGGCGGGCACGGACGACGCCAACTGATCTTCGGGGCCGCTCCACACGCGCTCACGGTCTGGGTGGTCTCCCCGTTGGTCGTCCTGGCCGCGGTTCTGCTCACCCTGACGTTCACCGGCCGGTTCTTCCGCATCCGAGCGAGCCGCCGTGCGGTCAGACGGGCGACCCTGTCGATCGCGGCGGTGGTGCTCGGCGGGTTCGTCGCGTTCGTCGGTCTCGGCGCGGTGGTCACCGAGGGCGTCGCGGCCTCGGGCCTGTCCGATCCGTCGATCGCCGAGCTCGCCGGCGACTATCCGGCCCGCCTCATCCCTCCCGCGTACCTGGGCCTGTTCGGACCGACCCTGCTCCCCGTCTCCGACGCGGCGACGGCGCTGTTCGAGTGGATCGGGGTCGCCGTCTGGGCCGGGGTCATCGTGATCCTGTGGCGCCTGCTGCGGGCGCGCCGGAGAGACGAGGACCCGGCGGCGCACGAGCGCCTGCGGGAGCTGCTGCACACTCCGGGCGGGTCCTCGCTGTCGTGGATGACGACCTGGGACGGAAATGAGTACTGGTTCACCAGCCAGCACCCGCCGGGCCGCCCGTCCGTGGTGGCCTTCCGGGTGGTGGGCCGGGTCGCACTGACCACCGGAGGCCCGGTCGGGCCACCGGACCAGGCCGGACCCGCGGCGCTGGAGTTCGCCGAACACTGTGCCCTCCAGGGCCTGGCTCCCTGTTTCTACTCCGTCGACGACGAGCTGGCGGCGGCGCTGCGGGCGGCGCGATGGTCCTCGGTCCAGGTGGCCGAGGAGACAGTGATCCCTCTGCCCGACCTGGCGTTCACCGGCAAGCGGTTCCAGGACGTCCGCACCGCCCTGAACCGGGCGGGAAAGGAACAGGTGACGGTCACGTGGACGACCTTCGCTGAGGCCCCCTTGACGCTGACCCAGCAGATCGTGGCGATCTCCGAGGAATGGGTGGCCGACAAGGGCCTGCCCGAGATGGGTTTCACCCTCGGCGGGATCGACGAGCTCCGCGATCCCGAGGTGCGCCTGCTGCTGGCCGTCGACGGGGACGACGTGGTC
Organism: Dietzia sp. DQ11-38-2; assembly: GCF_014145055.1. Classification (NCBI taxonomy): domain Bacteria; kingdom Bacillati; phylum Actinomycetota; class Actinomycetes; order Mycobacteriales; family Dietziaceae; genus Dietzia; species Dietzia sp. DQ11-38-2. The sequence continues at coordinate 15,228 of NZ_JAALDW010000418.1, read as the reverse complement.
CACGGGGTGACGTCGTGGCTGCCCGTCTACCGAGAGGGCGCTTCCGTGGGACTCACCTTGGACTTCATGCGCCGCCGGACCGGTGGCTTCCGGCCGACGACCGAGTTCCTCATCGCCTCCGCCGCGCTCACCGCCAAGGAGGAGGGCCTGGAGTTCCTCAGCCTATCCGGGGCACCGCTGGGTCACGGCCGGCGTGAACCCGGAGACGGCGCACCGACCGCGAAGCAGGACGCCACCGCGCTCTCGGCCGCCCTGGACCGCGTGGGAGAGACACTCGAGCCCGTCTACGGGTTCCGCTCACTCCTCGCCTTCAAGGCCAAGTTCCACCCGGAGTACCGCCCTCTACATCTGTGCTACCCGGATGCGGCGACCCTCCCGGCGATCGGCGTCGCGGTGGGACGGGCCTACCTCCCGAAGGTGGGACTCGGCCAGGGAGCCCGCCTCGTGGCCACGCTGAGGCGGGCCCGCCGCTGAAGGAGACCCGGGCAGGGGCACCCTGATGGGCGACGAGGCCGACGGCTCTTCTGTGGATGCCGGTCGAGGGGTGCGGATGAGTCCGACGGCGATGCGGCAGGGCGGCAGCACGCTCGCTCTCGGCCCGGAAGAAGACGTGCTTGACGGTTTCGATCAGTACCAGGTAGATCAGCGCCATCGCCGCTAGGGCCACGTAGAACAGTGCCGGTAGTCCGACGAACCCCAGCAGCGGGCCGAGCGGGGTGAACGGC
>NZ_JAALDW010000418.1:8444-14474 GCF_014145055.1 Dietzia sp. DQ11-38-2 | reverse complement strand
CGCCAGGACCGACCCCGTCAACAGCCACGAGGGACGACTGCGCAGGAACGGGACTCTCCGGGTTCGGATGGCGAAGACGATCAGGGTCTGGGTCGCCAGCGACTCCACGAACCAACCCGTGCGGAACTCGTCCGGGCCGGCATGGAGGACACCCAGCAGCAGAGCGAAGGTCGCGAAGTCGAAGAGGGAGGAGGCCGGACCGAAGACGAGCATGAACCGTCGGATCTGTCCCAGGTCCCAGTGGGAGGGCTTGCGCAACTGCTCCTCGTCGACCCTGTCGGTGGGAATGGCCAGCTGTGAGGTGTCGTAGAGGACGTTGTTGAGGAGGATCTGCTGGGGCAACATCGGAAGGAAGGTCAGAAAGGCGCTGGCCGCCGCGGCGGAGAACATGTTCCCGAAGTTGGACGAGGTCCCCATGAGGACGTACTTGATGGTGTTGGCGAAGATCCGCCGACCGCTCACGACCCCACGGGCCAGAGTGCCTAGATCCTTCTCGAGCATGATCACATCGGCCGAGTCCTTGGCCACGTCGGTGCCGGTGTCCACCGAGATCCCGACATCGGCCTCGTGCAGGGCCAGGGCATCGTTGACCCCGTCGCCGAGGTACCCGACAGCGTGCCGGGCGCGGAGCAGACGGATGATCCGGGCCTTGTGCGTCGGGGAGACCCGGGCGAAGACGATCGTCGTGGCGAGTGCGGCCCCCAGGGCCTGATCATCGAGCGCCTCGACCTGGCGCCCGGTCAGCACCGGGACGGCCCCGGCGTCGTCGGTGAGCCCGAGGTCCCGACACACCTTGACCGCGACGACCTCGTTGTCGCCGGTGGTGACCTTCACCCCGATCCCGAGGTGGGCCAGGGCACGAAGCGCGTCGACGGCGTCGGGTTTGGGCCGATCGACAAAACACAGGAACCCGGCCAGGTGGAATCCGGACGGCGGAGACGAGGCGAGCTCGGTCTCGTCGTCCGCCCGCCGCACCGCCACAGCGACGACTCGGAGGCCCTGTTCGAAGAGCCCACCCATCGTGGCGCGCCCCTCGTCCTCGTCCGGAGAGCACCTGGACACCACCACCTCGGGAGCTCCCTTGAGAATCTCCCACCGCTGACCGTCCACGAAGTCCACGAGCACCGAGGAGGTCAGCGATTCATGGTCGAAGGGGCGGAGATCCACCCTCCGTGTTCCGGTCACCTCGGCCGGGTGCCCGGACCCCGGCCCGACTGCTCGCCAGAGTGCGGCGTCCAGGGCGTTCTGCCCCGCCCCGGCACCCCCGGCCGCAGGATCGGCCTCGCAGCACAACACGCCCAGGCGCGTCGTGGCCGTCTGGTCCTGCCCGGCGGGTACGGACTCGAGAAAGGTGATCCGTCCTTCGGTGAGCGTGCCTGTCTTATCCGTGACCAGCACGTCCATGTTGCCCAGGTCCTCAATGCTCGTCAATCGCTTGACCAGCACCTTCTCTTTCGCCAGCAGTCGCGATCCCGCCGCCAGCGAGGTGCTCACCACCGCCGGCAACAACTGCGGGGTGATGCCCACCGCGATCGCCAGTGAGAACAGCAGGGCGTCGAGGAACGGGCGCCGGAGCAGCAGGTTGATCACCAGGATCCCCACCATCAGCGCCAGACCGATCCACAACAGCATCATCGAGAACCGCGTCAGCCCCGTCTCGAAACCCGTGCGCGGCGCCCGGTCCCCCAATCCCTGCGCGATCCGTCCGAACTGGGCGTCCTCACCGGTGGCGACCACCGCGGCGACGGCGTCCCCGTGCCGGACCACCGTGCCCATCAGCAGACACGATCTCAGTTCCCCGAGACCGGCGCCCGGTTCCACGGGCTCCGGGGACTTGGACACCGGCAGAGCCTCGCCGGTCAACACCGACTCATCGGCTTCCAGCTCGTTGCACTCCAGCACCCGCACGTCGGCCGGCACGATCGAACCCAGGCCGATCCGCACCAGATCACCGACCACGAGCTTCTTGACGTCGACGGATCGATCCCGCCCACCGCGGATCACCACCACGCTGTGACTGACCTGGCGATGCAGGTCCTGGGCGGTGCGCTCGGCGCGGTACTCGTTGACGAACCCCAGCCCGGTACTGGCCGCCATGATGGCACCGATGATCAGCGCGTTGACCTGATCCCCGGTGGCGAAAGACAGACTCGCGGCGATGAGCAGAAGGAGCAACACGGGGTTGGCGAACTGCCGCAGGAGCACTCTCCACCAGGTCGCCCGACTTCCGGGAAGGACGTTGGGGCCGTCGACCGCCAATCGGTCGGCGGCCCGCTCCTCGTCCAGACCGGAGCCGGGCACCCCGAGCGCGGTCAGCACATCCGGCGCGGGCATGACGGACGCCTGCTCCAGAGTCAACTGACCTGTCGGCGGCTCGGTCCCCGACCCGCCCTCGCTGTGTCGGGCCACGAGTCCAATAGTGGCACCGCCGTGCGCCTTCATCTAGCGCCGGAACGGTCGACTACCGAGTACGGGTGTAGCTCGCCCCCCGGTGCCCCCGGCGACCCGCGCGCTCCCCGGTGCCGGGGTCTCGCCGGTCGGTGTCAGGCGCGCCCGTGGCGACGCCGCCACTTGTGGAGACTGTCAGCCGTGAGCACCGCAGGGATGGCGATCGCGGCCACCACCCAACCGATGAGAGGTGGATTCGTTCCTCCCAACACCTGGTGGACCGGCGGCACGAACAGGAAGACGGCGAGGGCGGCGAGCATCGATACCTGAGCCCACAGCAGGAGCGTGTTGGACATGAGAGGGATCGCGCCGAACCACGTGGATTCGGAACGGCACGCCAGTGCGTTGGCGAACTGGCCCAGTACCAGGGCGGCGAAGGCTGCTCCTGACGCCGCCGCCAGTGTGCCCGGGTCGACGGCGGCGCCCGGGGACCACCCGGCCATCAGGAGGACCGCGAGAAATGCGGACATGACGACCAGCGCCTCCGTGGGACCGAGCACACCGAACACCCGTCGCAGGATTCGCCCGTCCAGCAACGAATCGGTGCGCAGCGGCCCTTTCATCACCTGGCGCCTGGCCGGTTCCGCTCCCAGGGCGAGCGCGGGCAGCAGATCGGTGCCGATGTCCACTGCGAGGATCTGCAACACGCCGAGAGCGAGGGGCACCGTGCCGCCACTGAGTGCCCACACGACGAAAGGTGTGAGCTCGGCGACGTTGTCGGTGAGGTGGTACGTGAGGAACCGCCTCACGTTGGACCACGTCGCTCTGCCCAGTTCCACCGCGCGGACGATAGTGGCGAAGTGGTCGTCGAGCAGCACGACATCGGCGGCCTCGCGTGCGACGTCGGTGCCGCCCGCTCCCATCGCCACGCCGATATCGGCCTGCCGTAACGCAGGCCCGTCGTTGACCCCGTCACCGGTCATCGCCACGACGTGGCCGCGCTTCTGCAACGCCCTGGCGACGCGCAGCTTGTCCTCCGGGGTGATCCGCGCGACCACCGTCCCGTCGGTGTCGAGCAGCTCTCCGAGCTCGTCGTCATCAACGGGAAGATCGGCACCCGCGATCACCCGTGCGGAGGCATCCGGCCCGGCGCCGAGCAGGCCGATCTGCCGGGCGATCGCAGCGGCGGTGTCGGGATGGTCACCGGTGAGCATCGCCACGGCGACCCCGGCCCGGCGGCATTGACCCAGCGCGTCGGCCACACCCTCACGGGGAGGGTCCTCGAGGCAGAGCAGCCCGAGCAGCTCCATGCCGTCGCATTCCCAGGGGAGAGGCTCCCCCTCCCCGGTCTCCGGACGAACGGCTCGGGCGACCGCCACCACCCGCAAACCTTCGCCGCCCGCAGCCGTCACCTCCTGTGCGGCCGCCACGGTGGACCCCGAGCACCGCGGCAGGACCGATTCGGCCGCGCCGAGCAGGTGGATCCAGTCATCGTCGACCGCCCCCGAGCATCGGGCCCGCGGATCGAACGGTATCCGACGACGCTCTGGCCGTACGGGCTCGCGCTGCCCATCAAGACGCGCCTGGGCCACCACCAGGGCCACCTCCATCGGGTCACCCCGGGCGGTCCACCGGCCGTCGACGAGCTCCGGGCGACCCGAGACGCATGCCGCCGCCGATGCCGTCGCGAGCGCGGCCGCTCGGATCGCGCAGGCTCCCCCCGTCGCCTCTCCCTCGGGCGCGTAGCCCTCTCCGGACACGGTGACGGTGCCGGCGGGAGTCCACACCCGTCTCACGCTCATCCGGTTCTGGGTCAGAGTGCCGGTCTTGTCGCTGCATATGTAGGTCGTCGTCCCCAGGGTCTCGACCGCCTCGAGCCTCTTGACCAGTGCCCGGTCCCGAGCCATCACCTGGGCGCTGCGCGCCAGGGAAAGGGTGACCGTGGGTAACAATCCCTCGGGAACGAGCGCGACCGTGACACCGATCGCGAACAGGAAGCCCTCGGACGCCTCGGTTCCGAGGGCGACCAGGACGACGAAGGAGGCGACCCCTGTGCCGGCGGCGATCAGGGACACCATCCTGACCACGCGGTGCAACTGCCGGGTCAGCGGGCTCGTCGGCCGGGCTGCCGAGTGCGTCATCACCGCGACAGAAGCCAGTCGGGTTCGCGTACCGGTGGCGGTGACCGTCGCCGAACCGGCCCCTTCGACGACGAAGGTTCCCGCGTAGGCGGTGTCCCCGGCATCCGGGTGGACGACCGCGCTCTCTCCGGTCAGCAGCGACTCGTCCACGGCGAGACCCACCGCGGTGTCGAGCCGGAGATCGGCACTGATCCGGTCTCCCGCCTCGAGCTGAACAGCGTCTCCCACCACCAACTGCTCGGCCGAGATCCGGACCACCTTCCCGTCCCGCACCACCCGCACCTGCGGCGGGAGTAGGTCCTCGAGTGCAGCGGCGGCGCGATCGGCTCGGTACTGCTGCGCGAACGCGAAGAGACCGTTGACCACCACCACGACCCCTATCGCCAGGGACAGAGCCGGCATGTCCGCCACCCACGCCAGGGCGGCCGCGACCCAGAGCATGAGAGCGAAGAAGTTCACCATCTGCGCGGCCAGCGCCAACAGGGGCGAGCGAGGCCGCGACGTGGGAAGCGCGTTCCGACCGTCGGCACGAAGCCGGTCCGCGGCCTCGCCGGAAGACAGCCCGGCCTCCGACGGGGCCGGGCTGTCGGACGACGAGGCGACTGGCATGAGACCCACCTCCGGAGAACACGCCGGTGGAACGTGGAACGGACCAGATGGTACGAGCCTGCGCGCCGAATCGGCTAGCCCCCTAGGGGGGAGCAGAATACCGCCTCTGAGGTCTGTCGGACCCCGGACGGTGGCGGTAGAATCGCCTACGTGGGCGTCACTCGTCCGGTGCGCCCTCCGGCGACACAGCGAGGAGCGCCGCCATGAAGGCAGTCGTGTTCGAGGGCTTCAAGACCTTCCCCCAATTCAAGGACGTCGACAGACCCACCCCCGGCCCGGGCGAGGTCCTGCTCAAGGTGGCCGGTTCGGGCGCCTGCCATTCCGATGTGGGCCTGTTCCATGAGTTCCCCGGCGACCCCACCGGCTTCCTCACCCCGCCGTTCACCCTGGGCCACGAGGTCTCCGGATGGATCGAGGAGCTCGGCCCCGGCGTCACCGGCCTGAACACGGGCGAGGCGTTCCTGGTCTACGGGCCGATCGGGTGCGGTCGGTGCAAGCCGTGTTCGCGGGGGCAGGACACCTACTGCCAGGACGTGCCGTCGGTGGGGTACCTGGCCACCGGGCTCGGCCGGGACGGCGGCATGGCCGAGTACATGACCACCAACGCGCGCAACCTCATCCCGCTGGGCGATGCCGACCCCGTCGCCGCCGCTCCCCTGGCGGACGCCGGCCTCACCCCGTACCACGCCATCAAGCGGGTGCTGCCGGACCTGACCACCCCGGGCGCGACCGCACTCTGCATCGGCCTGGGCGGCCTGGGTCTGGTGGCGGTGCAGATCATCCGGGCCATGACCGGGGCCACGGTGTACGCCACCGACACCAAGCCGGAGGCCGTCGCCGCCGCGGAGGCCGACGGGGCGATCGGCATCCCGAGCGAGGGCGCCGCCGAGAC
>NZ_JAALDW010000418.1:1837-8409 GCF_014145055.1 Dietzia sp. DQ11-38-2 | reverse complement strand
GGCGGCCGCGGCGTCACCGCGGTGTTCGACATCGTGGGCTCCTCCCCCACTCTGGAACTCGCCGCCTCGGTGGTGGCCCAGCAGGGCTCGGTCACGGTGGTCGGCCTGGCCGGCGCCGACTTCCCCTGGAACGTCTTCCGCCTGCCCTACGAGGTCAACTTCTCCTCCACCTACTGGGGCACCCTCGAGGACCTCCACGAGGTGGTGGACCTGTACCGGGCCGGCAAGATCAACCCGGAGGTCCACGTGTATCCCCTGGACCAGGCCCTGGAGGTGTACCAGAAGCTCGTCGACGGCCGGGTCAGCGGACGCGCGGTGATCGCCCCCCATGGCGGATAGCGAGAACCGCACCGGCCAGGATCACCCCGCGTCGGCGTTCTCGGGGTTGACCACTGTGTCCAGGTTGGATCCGCGCTCCCCGATGCCCGTGATGCTGGTCACGGTGGCCACTCCCGCACCGAGCAGCGCCGCGTCGGTGTGGGCCTCGTGCTCCTCCGGCGTGTCGGCCAGGATGAGATGGACGTGGTTACTGCCGGCCTCGACCATGGTGGTGTGGACGATGCCGAAAGGCGCCAACGGGGCGCTGGTGATCGTGAGCCCGTCAGCGCGCGGGGTGTTGGGGACATTGACATTCAGCACCGTGCCGCTGGAGCTCGCCAAGAGCGCCGGGAGGACCCGCGAGGTCACTGCCGCTGCGCTCGACCAGTGCGCTGCGGCGTCCGTGTGATCGGTCGCCAACGACACCGCCAGGCCGCGGGCGCCGTTGAGGCCACCGGTCAGTGCGGCCCCCACGGTGCCGGAGTGCAGAATCGCCCTGCCCACGTTGGCACCGCGGTTGATGCCGGACAGGACGAGATCCGGCGGCCCGTCACTGAACGCACGATGCGCTGCGAGCAACACGATCAGCGCCGGCGCGGCGTACACGGCGAACGCCGGCACCTCCATTCCCGGAAGCGTGCGACGCTCTACGCGGATGCTGCCCTGCCCACCTGCGGCGGTGACGGCGGAAGCCTCGGTGGCGGTGATGGACGCACTGCTGCCGCTGGCTTCTTCCACCGGCGCCGCCACCACCACATCCAGCCCGCTTGCGCGTGCCGCTCCGGCCAATGCCAACAGGCCCGGAGAGTCCAGACCGTCGTCATTGGTGACCAACGCGAGCAGGGTCCGTCACCCCCTTCGGATGAAGTCGGAAAGCTGGGCGGGCGTGATCCGCACCTCCGGAGGCCGTTGCCAGTCATAGGGACTGATCTGCACGAATTCGCTGAATCTCCTGATGGTGGACAACTCGCCGGTGCCCAGACCGTGTCGCGTGACGTTCAACGCTCCGGCCGCCGCCCCCAGTGACACCGCCTTCTCGATCCCCGAACCCCGGGCAAGAACCGCTGCGGTAGCGGCGGTGAAGCTGTCGCCAGCGCCCGTCGAGTCCTCGACCTGCATGGCCGGCGCGACGACCTCGCGGACTCCCTCGTCGTCGAGGAGGAGCAAACCCTTCTCGGCGCGGGTCACGATCACCGTCTCCGCGCCCGCACTGCGGATCGCGTGCATCGCCGAGACGATCTCCCGCACGTCGACCGAGGAGATCCTGCCATCCGCCAGCAACTCCTCGTGGCTGACCTTGACGACGTCCACCCCACCCTGGAGGGCGGAATCGAGCCGCTCCCCGATGAGGTCGACCATCACTCTGCACCGGCAGGTGCGCAGGTCCGCCGCGAGCCGTCGGTAGACGTCGGCAGGTACGACGCCCCCGCCGGCGGGACCGCTGAGAAGCACCACATCCGAGCCGATGGCTTCACGGAGTGTCAGGCCGTACAACCTGTCGAGGTCGTGGCGCGACAACGAATCACCCTTGGTGTCGGCGACGACCCGCCGACTGCCCTGCCGACGGTCGTGGATGTATGCGGCGCCGTAGCCTTCCTTCCGTTCCACCGCGACCAGACGAAAACCTTCGTCCCGGATGAGATGCTGCAGCACTGCCCCGGTCTCTCCGGCGAACCCCGCGCACAGGGTCACCTCCGTGCCCAGAGCGCGCACCATCCGGGCCTGCCACACGCCCTGCCCACCCGGGTGCAGGTGAATCGCCACGTCACCGTCGTGGTCTTCCACCGTGATCGTCAGTACGGGTGACGGCGCGAAGATCACGACGTGCCCCACCCGGCCGCTCACGCCGCGAGGTCCCGCGTCGTCTGGGTCCACAACGTCACCTCACATCCGAAGACCGGCAGCGCCATCGACGTCGCGGCCCTCGCGCGGAGCGGACGTCTGCTCACCCGCGTGAGTCTCCGGATCGTCGAATGCCGGCGTCGTCACCCGGGTTGGCCTAATGCCCTGGCCTTGAGCGCCTCGTACTCCTGTGGAGAAATGGTCCCCTGATCGAGAAGAGCGCGGGCCTTGGTGATCTCGTCGGCAGGGCTTGTCGAATGCGAGATCTTCCGAATGTAGTCGTCGAAATTGCGCTGGTCGCGATTCAGCCTCAGTTCCGCACGTTCCTGCATACCGGGGCCCCGGGCGATGAGATACACCAGGACCGTCAGGAACGGCACGAACACGAGGCAGAACACCCAGACCGCCTTCCACCAGCCGCTGAGCTGGTGATCGCTGAAAAGGTCTGCGATCACCGAGAACAATGCGAACAGATAGGCGACCAGCGCGAAGATCCAGAAGACTGACCAGAGCACGCTCCAGAAACCGTAGTCGTCGAACATCGTGACTCCCTCGGATAGTGTCCTCAACGAGGTAATCAAATTGTCGTGGCGCTGTCTATGCCCTCTGCCGGATAACCGGCTCTTCCGTGGGTGTCGGCGCCGATATCCGCGGTCGTCATCCCACCGACCAGAGTTCGGAACGCTGATGGATTCGCGTCCCGGGGCGTCGTTCACCGAGAGGGGACACACCCGGTGGCCGCCTCCAGGCACGAGGAGCGCGGCCACCGCGTGGTCGTTCGAGGGGTCCTTCTCCGACCCACTCGACGAGAACCGGCGCGGTGACCGCTCCTCATGGAGTCGACAGCCGGTCGAGCCAGGGTCAGCCCAGGGCCACCGCCATCTCGTTGGGAGCCTCGGGGAGCTGGCCCGAGGCGACGACCTCACCGTTCGTGAGGTCCACGGCGTACACGGTGTTCGCGGCGGGCTCGCTCACGTAGGCGATGTCCCCGTTCACCACGATGCCGGGGTGCGGGTCCTGCCACTCCGCCGGGCCCTCCCAGGAACCGATCACGTCGTAGCTCTCGGAGATCTCGCCGGTGGCCGGGTCGATCACGTGGATGGCACCGTCGGTGCCCAGGAGGTAGGCCTTGTCGTCCGGCCCGCGCACCACGCCGCGCCAGGTGTACCCGACGTCCTCCGGCAGGTCCACGACCTCGAGGGTGCGGGCCTCGGTGTCGATCAGCGCGATCTTGTTGAGCAGGACGCCCTCGGCGTCCGGGTCGTCCTTGTAGTCACCGACGACGAGGGGGCTGTCCTCGGACACGTAGGCGTTGCCCATGCGGCCGTACTCGTCGGGCGCGGTGAGCTTCTCGAACGCGCCGTCCTTGTAGATCAGGGCACCGTCCTCGCACCCGAAGATCACCGTCTCGTCGGCGGCGGTGCCCTCGCCGTGAATCGCGGGGCACTCCTCGTTGCGGGCGATCTCCTCGCCGTCTGCGTCGACGGCGAAGGCGCCCGTGCGGCCCTCGTCGTCTCCGATGGTCGAGAGGAAGGTGCCGTCGCTCAGCACGATCGAGACGCCGTGGTGCGCCTGGTCGCCGGGGATGGTCTCGAAATCGGGCAGGTCGGCGTCGTCGCCGGCGAATGCGTCGGTATCGAAGACGAAGGTGTCGCTGGTGCCGTCGTCGTACAGCACGGTCTTGCCCGCGTGCCGGACGACGTGCGCCGGGGTCTCGGCCTCGATCACCAGGTCGGTGAGCTCCGGCGCCGAGGTGTCGAGCACCTGGAACCCGTCGGAGGTGGTGACCAGGACGGTCCGACCGTCACCGAACGCGTTCAGGCGGGTGAACTCCTCGGTCTCGAACTCCTCGATGATCTCGAGGGTCTCGCCGTCGAGGACCGCGACGCCGTTCTCGTACGCCACCGCGAGTCGGTTCTCCGAAGACCCCTCATGTGCTGCCGAGGTCGTGGTGGCGGTGGCGTTCTGCGCCTCGGCGTCGTCTGCGTCGGCGTCGCCACCACCGTTGCCACATGCGGTGGCGAGCAGAGCCGCTGTCGCGAGCACCGCGACCGCTCCTGCGCCGCGGGTGTGTCGTGTTCTCATTCCTCGTCCTTCTTTCACTAGGTGGTCAGGCGGAGAGCCCGTCGACGATGCGCTCGGTGTTCGCGCGCATCATCTCCAGGTAGCTGGGGGCGCCCTGTCCCGTTTCGGTGAGCGACTCGGTGAACAACTCGATCACCCTGATGTCGATACCGGCTTCGCTCGCGAGCACCTGCACCAGCCGATCCGGCTGGGAGGACTCGGCGAAGATCGCGGGGACGCCGGCCTCGGTGATCGCCGAGGCGAGCCCGTCGAGGTCGGAGGCGCTGGGGGAGGCGAGGGTGGTCCCGCCGGGGATGGCCGCGCCGAGGACGCGGAAGTCGAAACGCTCGGCGAGGTAGCCGAAGACGTGGTGGTTGGTCACCAGCGCGCGTCTGTCGGCGGGGAGGGTGGCGAACGCGGCGGTCATCTCGTCGTCGAGCTCGTCGAGTCGGTCCCGGTACCGGGCGGCACCCGCCTCGACGGCGGCCCTGTCGATCCCCTCCACGTCGAGAAGCTCGGTCTCCAGTGCGTCGACGACGTCGACCATGCGGGCCGGGTCGGTCCAGAAGTGCGGGTCGGCGGTGCCGCCGGCGTCCTCGTCCGAGTAGTCGATGACCTCGATCTGGTCCCCCGCGACGAACATCGGCACCCCGGTGTCCGCGACCCGGTCGAGATGCTGTTGGAGCCCTTCCTCGAGACCCAGTCCGTTCGACACCACCAGGTCGGCGCGATCCATGAGGCTCGCCTCCTGAGCGGAGATCTCGAACGAGTGCGGGTCGGCGTTGGGCTTCATCAGGGTCGTGACGTCGGCCGCGTCCCCCACCACGTTCTCGACCACGTCGCCGAGGATGTTGGTCGTCACGACGACGGTGGGGTGGTCGCCCGCGTCGCCGTCCACGATCGCGCACCCCGACAGGGCCAGTCCCGCTGCGACGAGCACGGCGGACAGCACCGGACGCCGCCTCATCGTCCGGTCTCCGCCACGAAGTCGGGGGTGGTGGGTGTCCCCAGGCTCCGGGCGACGCGCGCGTCGCCCCGGTAGTCGATCTCGTGGACGACCCCTGCGACGGGGTCGTTGACATACGCCCGCTCGCGGTCGACCGTGAGCTCGATCCCGGAGGCGGTCTCCGGATTCGCGACCGACCCTGCCAGCAGTGCCTCGGTCACCGCGATCTCCGTGCCGGCCTCTCCGTCGAAGACGCGGATCCGGCCCTCCCGGTCCACCCCCACCACGTGGGAGTCGTCGTCACTCGCGGCGGACACCTGCAGCAACGGCTGATCCGTCGGCACCAGGCGCCACTGCCGCGACCGGGTGTCCAAGAGCCAGAATCCCTCGTCCCCGGCGAGCGCGGCCACCACCGGTCGTCCCTTGCGGCCACGGAATTCCGTCGCGCGCGGCGCCTCGGTGCCCTCCGGGAAGGCGATCGATTCGAACCGAGGTCCGCCGTCCTCGTAGGTGGCCAGGACGGCCCCGTCCGCACAGCCCACGACCACACCGATGCGCGTGGTCACGGCGCCCTGTGCGTCCGCGCAGGGCGCCGTCGCACCGTCCACCGGAGCGCCGTCGGCTCCGTGGAACTCCACCCCGGACACCACTGCCGACTCGTCGACGATGGTCACGAGCGCGCCACTGCCGAGGGGGGCGACCAGTCCCTCGTGCGGTTCGGACTCGAGACGGAAGACCTCCTCGACCCGCCCCTTGGACAGGGCCTCGTTGCTCAGCAGGACCGCCTCTCCCGACTCCGGGAAGAAGATCCCGGTACCCCCCGTGGTGGCGTTACCTGAGGTCGTCACGACCGCGGGGCCGTCCCCCATCACGGCTCCGAGCATGCTCGGGGAGGTGCGGTAGTAGTGGAAGTGGTCGACGTGGTCCCACGTCCACACACCGCTGTCGACGATCTCCACACCGGATTCGGTGTCCGCGAACAGGTACCGGCCGTCCGAGGTGACCGCCGACGGGGGCTCGATGGTGCCCGGCTCGGTCGACGTCCCGTCGAGCAGGTTGAGCATGCCGACCGCCCCGGTGCGGTCGATGCTCACCAGGTGCAGCTGGGGCTCGGCCACCTCCTCGGCGCCTTCGATCTCGCCGTGCCCGTCGCCGGTGCCCTGCCGCGACGACTCCGCGGCAGTGGTGGTGGTCCCGCCCGCCGCGGTATCCGGGCCGCCCGTGTCGGTCGGGCCGCCCGCGCACCCCGCGAGCGCGAGGGCGACGACGGCAGCGACTATGCCGGCAGGGAATGCACCAGGACGGACGACGGTGGAACTCGATCTGAGGGTGTGCATTCTCTGCTTTCTCGATGGGTTTCGGGGGGTGTCACCGTGCGGATGCGTCCGCCGCGCCCACGGCG
>NZ_JAALDW010000418.1:0-1467 GCF_014145055.1 Dietzia sp. DQ11-38-2 | reverse complement strand
GAAGGCCACGGCGACGAACGCGCGGTGGAAGCGGGCCGCCACCGCCAGGGTCACCACCAGCGCGAGGGCCAGGGTGACGAGTTCGGGACCGCGGATGGCCAGGATGTCGCCGAAGAGGATGGCGGTGGCGTCCGTGGCGAAGCTGCCGGAGTGGGAGACGATGATCACCCCGACCGACAGCATCGTGACGAACAGCAGCCCGATGGTGGTGTCGTAGGACAACCGGCCGCGCCTCTGCAACGCCCCGATCCCCGCGCTCATGGCCACCGCACTGACCGCGCCGCCGACCATCGCCGGAAAGCCGAGCACGGTGGCCAATGCCACTCCGGGGAGCATCCCGTGCCCGATCGCCTCGCCGAAGAACGCCATTCCCCGGATGACGACCCAGGTGCCGACCACTCCACAGATCGCCGCAACGAGCAGGCCGCCGACGAGAGCTCGGGCGACGAACGCGGTGCTGAACGGATCGAGGATCAGGGACACGAGGCCGTACACTATCTGTAACGACATTCGTTATCAACAAGGAGTGCAGACCATGCCCCTCTCGGGTCCGGCCCTCAGCGCCCACGGGTTGTGTTACGGCTATGAGGGCCGTGAAGTGCTCCACGACGCGGCGGTGGAGATGGCGTACGGGACCGTCACCGCTTTCGCCGGGCCGAACGGATCCGGCAAGTCCACTCTCGTGGAGCTCCTCGCCGGCGTCCGCGTTCCCCTCCGCGGCGAGGTGCGTCGGCGGGGCACCGTCTCACTCGTCGTCCAGCGACCCGCTGCGCCGGAGACCCTCCCCCTCACGGTCCGGGACACCGTCTCCATGGGGACGTGGGGGCGACGGATCGGTAGGCGGGAGGCCCGCGAGGTCGTGGCCGAGATGATCGGGGCGGTCGGCCTGGACGGCCTCGAGTCCCGCTCCCTGACGGAGCTGTCCGGAGGTCAGCGACAGCGCGCCCTCCTCGCCCAGGCGTTGGCGAGTCGCGCCGACATCGTGTTGATGGACGAACCCGATGCCGGACTGGATTCCGCCAGTCGGCGGCACGTCCACGAGTTGCTCACCGATCAGGCCCGTCGACGGGGCGTCGCCGTGGGCTGTGCGTCACATGACGAGCGGTTCGTCGCCACCGCCGATCACGTGGTGAGGTTGGAGGCCGGTCACGTGACGAGCTGCGCCACGTACACCCCCGACACCGCGAGCGCCGCCACGCCGAGTCCGGTGCGCAGCCCGAGCTCCGGGATGCGCGGTTGCAGCAGCACTCCCAGGTAGCCGCCGATCAGACCGCCCAGTCCGCAGACGATGCCGACTCCCCACGCCGGTGCGACCGGATCGGTCGAGAACCGTGCGAGCACGGTGAACACCACCGCGCCGACCACCGAGGTGATCCAGGTGGTGGCCAGGGCCGCGGGGGCGACGACCCCCACGGCCAGGCCCCCGGCGACCAGCAGGGGCGAGAGGATCGAACCCCCGCCGATGCC
>NZ_JAALDW010000417.1:0-1234 GCF_014145055.1 Dietzia sp. DQ11-38-2 | reverse complement strand
GCGCGAGCGGATGCCGGAGGTCGCCTGCTGGAAGGCGGAGGCCCGCAGCTGAGCAGGTCAGCTCACGCGGTCGACCGTGAACCGGACCAGCCGCCGCAACGCCTCGTTCGCGGGTCCGGCGGGCAGGGCGTCCAGCTCGGACATGGCGTCGGCCACGTACCGCTCGAGCGTGGCCCGCGCGCGACGCATCCCCTCCGAGGCCCGGAGCAGGTCCAGGGCCTCGTGGACCTCCGAGTCGTCGGTCAGGGGCTGCGCCAGCAGTTCGCGCAGGCGGTCACCGTCTGTGGAGCCGGGCTCGAGCGCATAGATCATCGG
Organism: Dietzia sp. DQ11-38-2; assembly: GCF_014145055.1. Lineage (NCBI taxonomy): Bacteria > Bacillati > Actinomycetota > Actinomycetes > Mycobacteriales > Dietziaceae > Dietzia > Dietzia sp. DQ11-38-2. The sequence continues at coordinate 919 of NZ_JAALDW010000417.1, read as the reverse complement.
CAGCGTGTGCACGCCCTCGCGCAGATCGGTGCCGGGGGTCTTGCCTGAGTCGGACGACGGCGAGGCGATGTCGATGATGTCGTCGGCGATCTGGAACGCGATCCCCACCGCGTCTCCCAACCGCCGCAGGCTCTGGATCTGCTCGTCGGACGCACCGGAGTACTCGCCGCCGAACTGCGCGGCGGCCGCGATCAGCGATCCGGTCTTCTCCCAGATCACCCGGAGGTAGTGCTCGGCGGCGTCCGCCGTCTCACCGCCGCCCGGCCCGACCGTCTCCCGCATCTGACCGGTGACCAACTCCGCGAACGTCTGGGCGATGAGTTGGACCGCGGCCGGGCCGAGGTCCGCCAGGAGCATGGAGGAGTGGGCGAAGAGGAAGTCACCGGCGAGGATCGCGGTAGAGTTGTCCCAGCGACTGTTGGCGGACTCGACGCCGCGGCGCACCGAGGCCTCGTCCATCACGTCGTCGTGGTAGAGCGTGGCCAGGTGGATCATCTCGCACACCACGGCCGCTTTGACCAGGCGCTCGCGGTCCGGTTCCGGGCCGAGCTCTCCGGTGAGCAGGGTCACGACGGGCCGGAAGCGCTTGCCGCCCGCGGTGACCAGGTGCAGGGCGACCTCGGTGAGGAAGTCCTCCCCGGACTCGAGGCGGCTCACGAGAAGCTGCTCGACCTCCACGAGCCGAGCCCTCAGCAGAGCTGCGAGATCCGCGTCGCCGACGTCCACGCCCGCCACCATGTGGTCGGGCGGCGTCTCAGCGGTGCCGGTCGTCACAGAATCGCTCGACATCCTCATTCGTCCTCGTCGCCTGGTGTGGACCGGCGGCGACCGATCCTGACGACAGACTACGGTCCCCGCCCGTGGGCTGCGGCACCCCACCCCGGCCGAGGTCGGCGCCGACCGCTCCGGCGGCGACCTG
>NZ_JAALDW010000416.1:0-1720 GCF_014145055.1 Dietzia sp. DQ11-38-2 | reverse complement strand
GAGCGCGGTGGCCGCCTCCGTCAGGAGCGCGGCACGGTCGGTGTCGCCCGACGCCGCCGCCTGCGCGGCACCGGCGTCCAGGACCCGCGCGCCCACCTCGAACTCGTTACCCAGGACGTCGGCGCCCTGGCCGGCGTCCATCTTCTTGACGATGCCGCTGTTCCACGTGGCGAACGGGTCGGACCACGCCTCGACGCGGAACGACCACATCCCGGGGGCGTCGGTGGTCAGGAGCGCGTGGACGGTGTCCGCCTCCTTCCCGGGGACCATCGTCGTGCGGGAGGAGGCGCCACCGGGTCGGCGGACCACCAGGCTCGCCGACAGCGCGTCGTGGCCCTCCCGCCACACGGTCGCCGAGATCGGCAGCACCTCACCCACGACCGACTTGGCGGGGAACCTCCCGCAGGAGACCAGGGGGCGGACCTCGTCGATGGCCAGACGGTCGTTCACGTCGGTGCTCCTCTCGGCTGCGGGCTCCGGGGTGTGGACGCCTCTACGACACGACGCTATCGAAGCGGGCGCCGATCCGGCAGGGGCGTGGCGTGGGTGTTCACGCGCTCGTGCCGTGTTCCTCGGCACCCGGCCACCGGGGAGGGGGTTAGATGGGGGTCGTGAGAACGCCTATCGAGACCGACCCCGACCTCGTCCTGGATCTGACCGACGTCTCGCTCCGGAGGGACGGGCGGACGCTCGTGGGACCCGTCACCTGGCAGGTGGAGCTGGACGAGAGATGGGTCGTCCTGGGGCCCAACGGTGCGGGCAAGACCTCGCTGCTGCGCATCGCCTCGGCGCTCGAGTACCCGAGCACCGGCTCGGCGGTGATCCTCGGTGAGCAACTGGGTCGCACCGAGGTCACCGAACTCCGGAGCCGGGTGGGGTTGTCGTCCGCCGCGGTGGCCGGCCGGATCCCGGGCGACGAGGTGGTCGAGGACCTGGTGGTCTCCGCCGGGTACGCCGTGTTGGGGAGGTGGCGGGAGGCCTACGACCGGGCCGACTTCGACCGCGCGGCGGACACCCTGGAGATGATCGGGGGCGAGCACCTGGCCGACCGCACCTGGGGGACCCTGTCGGAGGGCGAACGCAAGAGGGTGCTGATCGCCCGCGCGATGATGACCGATCCGGAACTTCTCCTGCTGGACGAACCCGGAGCGGGCCTCGATCTGGGTGGCCGGGAGGATCTGGTCGCCCGTCTGGCGGACATGGCTCTCGACCCCGACGCCCCGGCCACGGTGCTGGTGACCCACCACGTGGAGGAGATCCCCCCGGGTTTCACCCACGCGATGCTGCTCTCGGAGGGCGGGGTGACGGCCACCGGGTTGATCGACGACGTGATCACCTCCGAGAACCTCAGCCGCGCCTTCGCACAGTCGATCGTCGTCGACGCCATCGACGGACGGTTCTTCGCCCGTCGGGCGCGTCGGTCCGGCCGGCACCGGCGTCCATGAGCCGCGTCTGCGACCCCGTGACGACCTCACCCGCGGACGTCCCGGTCCGCGAGGCCGCCACGGTGGCCCTGGTGCGTGACGCCCGAGTGGGCGGGGGAGTCGAGGTGTTCCTGCAGCACCGCGTGGCCACCATGCAGTTCGCGGCCGGTATGTCCGTCTTCCCCGGAGGCGGCGTGGAACCGCGTGACTACCGGGGCTCGAGGCCCTGGCGGGGCCCGGATCCGGGCTGGTGGGCCGAGGCGTTCGGGATCGACGACGCCCGCGCGGCCGCGGCC
>NZ_JAALDW010000415.1:0-2320 GCF_014145055.1 Dietzia sp. DQ11-38-2 | reverse complement strand
TCCCACCGGCGGTTCTCCCGTCCGGCCGTCGCGACCTCCGCGGCCGTCGCCGCGATGGCGACCCCCCTGTTCCCGGGGCTGCCGTTCGTGGAGGTCATGGTGGCCGCGACGCCGTCCGGGGTGGCCAACGGACTGGCGGGGCTGGTGGCCGCTGTCGTGGTGGCCTCCCTGTCCGACCGTCGCCTCGTCCCCGCCGCCGCGCTGGGCCTGGTCGGCGTCGGGGGTATCCACCCGTCGGCGATGGTCACCGCCGCGGTGATCGTGCTGTTCTGGTGGTTGTTCGAGGGCCTGTGGCGCCCGGTACGGGGCCGGCTGCGGGACTTCCTCGTCCTGGCGGGGGTCGGACTCGCGGGCGTCCTCACACTGCTGCCCCAGGTCCTCACCGTCTCCGAGGACGCGGACGAGATTTCGGCCTTCCAGTTCGAGATCGACGCCGACCGGGCCGCCGTCTGGGGCCGGGCCGTGGCGCTGCAGGTACGGCACGTGCAGGACTGGGGAGTGCGCTGGGTGCTGCTGGCCCTCGCGGTGCTCGGCGTGCTCGTCCTGGTCCGGCGCCTCGTGCTGTGGCCGATCCTGCTCTGGGCCGGGGTGCTGGTGGTGTGCGTCAATTCCATGAGCATGTTCGGCAACTGGACCGGCGGCGTCCTGCGCGGGATCGGCAGCATCTACTACAACGACCCGCGGCGGATCGGGGTGCTCCTGGCGTTCCTCGTGGCGGCCGCCGTCGGTGTGGGGGTGGGAGTGGTCGTCCAGGCGCTGGCGGGGTGGGCGGCCCGCCTGATCGACCCGATCACCGACTCGCGCGGAACCGGTGCGGCGGGTCTGCGGGTCGCCGTGGCGCTGGCCGCGTTGGTGGCCACCGGGTCGTGGGTCGTGCAGGCCTCGCCCGAGTACGCCTCGGCGGCGGGTGCGAACCAACGCGCGGGTCGGATGGTCGACGGTCACGATCTGCGCGCCTTCGAGTGGCTCTCCCGGCAACCGCAGGCCTACTCGGGACTCGTCTACACCAACCCCGACGAGGGGTCGGGGTGGATGTACGCCACCCACGGTCTGCCCTCGACCGCACGACATTATCTCCAGCCCGGGTCCACCGCCCCGCTCACGACCGCTCTGTTCTTCAGCATGGATCGGGCCGGTACCGACCCACGCGTCGACTCCGCGCTCGACGAACTCGGCGTGACCTACGTCTACGTCAGCCCGCCCAACTACTGGGGGTTCCAGAAGCCCAACGAGCACCTCCTCCGGCTCGATCAGACCCCGGGCCTGGTCAAGGTCTACTCGGACTCCCAGGTGCGGATCTTCGCCGTCCGTGCAGCCTTCACGCAGGAGGAGATCGATCGGATCCTGGCCGACTCCCCGTTCCCGCCGGACAGGCGCACCCCCCTCACCCGCGCCACCGAGCTGTACGGCGGGGAGTGAGCGGCCCGACCGGGTCCGGGTCGTATCCTCGGAGCTGTCGTCCGACGGGACGCCGCGGCGGCGTCGCCGCGCTTCGGGAGGGGTTCGTCAATGAAGGCACTCGTGACGGGTGGAGCCGGGTTCATCGGGTCGACCCTGGTGGATCGCTTGCTGTCCGAGGGTCACGAGGTGAGCGTCGTGGACGACCTCTCGCGGGGTCGCCTCGAGAACCTCGCGAGCGCGCGGGAGGCCGGGGCCCGGTTCGGCTTCCACAGGATGAACCTGATCGACCCCGGGATCGTGGACCTGGTCGCCGAGGTCGCTCCCGAGGTCGTGTTCCACCTGGCCGCGCAGATCGACGTGCGTCTGTCCGTGGAGGACCCGGTGTACGACGCCGAGGTCAACGTGGTGGGAACGGTCCGGCTCGCCGAGGCCGCCCGACGAGCCGGGGTGCGGCGGATCGTCTTCACCTCCTCGGGAGGATCGATCTACGGTCCCGTGGCCGAGCTGCCGGTGGCCGAGTCGCGGCCGGTGGATCCGATGAGCCCGTACGCGGCGGGCAAAGTCGCCGGCGAGGTGTACCTCGAGATGTTCGCCAAGCTGTACGGCATCGAGTGGGCGGGCGTGGCACCGGCCAACGTGTACGGCCCGCGGCAGGACCCGCACGGTGAGGCCGGGGTGGTGGCGATCTTCGCGCAGCGACTGCTCGCGGGGCAGCCGACCCGCGTGTTCGGGAACGGGGGCAATACCCGCGATTATGTGTTCGTCGACGACGTGGTCGACGCCTTCGTGCGCGCGGCGACGGTTCCGGCGGCCGCCGGGCTGCGGTTCAACGTGGGCACCGGGGTCGAGACCAGCGACCGCGACCTGCACACCCTGGTGGCCGCGGCGGCGGGGTCGGGGGACGACCCCGAGTACGCGC
>NZ_JAALDW010000414.1:0-1911 GCF_014145055.1 Dietzia sp. DQ11-38-2 | reverse complement strand
CATCGTCACGCCCGCGCGGCCGCGGCCCCCGCGCGCAGGGTCTCGATCATGCCGTCGGGGTCGGGCGCGCCGTAGACGGCGGACCCGGCGACGAAGACGTCACAGCCCGCGGCGGCCGCGTCCCCGATCGTGTTCGAATCGATCCCACCGTCGATCTGGATCAGCACGTCGAGCCCGCGCCGGTCGATCTCGGCGCGCAGCGTGCGAACCTTGTCGAGCACCTCGGGCATGAACGACTGTCCCCCGAACCCGGGCTCGACGCTCATCACCAGAACCATGTCCACGTGCGCGAGCAGGTCGAGGTACGGCTCCACCGCAGTGCCCGGCTTGATGGAGATGCCCGCCCGGCACCCGCGCGAGTGCAGCAGCTCCGCGACGGCCTCCGGATCGTCGGTGGCCTCCACGTGGAAGGTCACGCTGGCCGCGCCGGCGTCGACGTAGTCACCCACCCACCGCAGCGGGTCGGTGATCATGAGGTGACAGTCCATCGGCTTGTCGGTGACCCTCCCGACCGCCTTGGCGACGGGGGCACCGAAGGACAGATTGGGCACGAAGTGGCCGTCCATCACGTCGACATGGATCCAGTCGGCGGCGGGGATGCGGTCGATCTCCCGGTCGAGGCAGGCGAAGTCGGCGGACAGGATCGACGGCGCGATGAGCGGCTGGTACGACATGCGGGTCAGTCTAGGCGGGCACGCGCGAGTGGGCGCCCGAGGGCGTCGGCCGGAACCAGGTCGGACGGTCAGGTAGCCAGGCTCCGAGGAGCCGGACTCTCAGCTGGCCGGACGACAAGGCGCCCGGACCCGCCGGCGTCGACTGTCACTCCTCTCGTTTCGACGGTGTGGGGACGTTCCCGAGCCGTCGCAACCCCGCCATGAACATCGCATCGGTGCCGTGGCGGTGGGGCCAGAGCTGCACCCACGGTCCGCCTCCGAAGCCCTCGGTGGAGGTCCCGCCGATCCCCGCGAGGACCTCGCGGATGTCGAGGAGTTCGACATCCCCGCGCCGGTCGGCCTCACGGATCACCGACACCGTCTCGGACAGGTGGGGGGAACACGTGGCGTAGAGCACCACGCCCCCGGGCCGGACCAGTCGCAGTGCCGACTCCAGCAGTTCCCGCTGCAGGATCACCAGTCCCGGGATGTCTGAGGCGGTCTTGCGCCACCGGGCCTCGGGACGCCGCCGGAGGGCGCCGAGTCCCGAGCACGGGGCGTCGAGGAGGACCCGATCGAACCCCGGCTCGAGGCCGGGATCCCGGCCGTCCGCGGTGAATACGGTCACCGGCAGGTCCCGCGTGGCCTCCCGCACCAGGTCGGCCCGGTGTTCGGAGACCTCGACACCGGTCACCGTCGCGCCCTCGATCTCCGCCAACGCGCCCAGCATCACGGCCTTGCCCCCGGGGCCGGCGCACAGATCCAACCACCGGCCCCCGTCCTCGCCGACGAGCGGCGCACGGGAGGCGGCGAGGGCGACCACCTGGCTGCCCTCGTCCTGCACCGTGGCGAGACCGTCTCTCACCGCGTCGAGGGCACCGGGATCACCGGAGTCGAGGTGGACCGCGTACGGCGACACGACGCCCTCGCTGCCGCCGGTCACCAGCGCGAGTTCCTCGGCGGAGATGGCGCCGGGCAGGGCTGCGAGGTGCACCTTGGGGCGCGCGTCATCGGCGGCCAGCAGCTCGGGCAGCTCCCCGGCGTCCGCCCCGAGGGACTCCGCGAACGCGCGCGCGATCCACTCCGGGTGCGCGGTGCCCACCGCCAGCCGGGCGACGGGGTCGGCCACGTCTTTCCGCAGCACCTCGACCCAGCTGTCCAGATCCTGCGCGGAGACTTTGCGCAGCACTGCGTTGACGAACGCCCCGGCCCGGCCCAACCCCAGTGTCCGCGCCGCCTCCACACTCGTGTCGACGGA
>NZ_JAALDW010000413.1:0-1506 GCF_014145055.1 Dietzia sp. DQ11-38-2 | reverse complement strand
CATCTTGTCCGCACCGGTCGACGGGGTGATCGAGCTCTACGGGTTCCCCGCCGGGGACACACCCGAGGACGCGACCAGTAGCGCCGCCGTCGCCGTCCGCGTGTACGAGTACGTGGACGCCCCGGGCGGCTCCGGCACCCCGCTGGGCGCGGCCGCGGTCGACGGGGTCGAGCCCACCTGGGACGCCGAGCGCTGGCGTGGGTGGCTCGAGGGTCTGGTCACGGACTGACCCGGGTGGCGGTCGAACCGCGACGAAACATCGCCGTCCGGTGCGACGATGTCCACCGAGACAGCAGTACTGTGTCGGGAGCACCAGCCGTGCGACCGGCACGAACCGCACACCGACGAGGAGCACCATCCGTATGGCGGATTCCAACGACACCGTGACCATCGCGACCGGCGACGGCGCGTCCGGCACGACCCTCCTGGGCATCGGGGCCTACCGTCCACGTCGCGTGGTGAGCAATGAGGAGATCTGCGAGACGATCGACTCGACCTCCGAGTGGATCTACGAGCGGTCGGGCATCCTCAACCGCCACCGCGCGGAGCCGGACGAGGGCATCGTCTCCATGTCGAGCGAGGCCGCCAAGAAGGCCGTGACCTCCGCCGGCATCGATCCGGAGCTCATCGACGCGGTGATCGTGTGCACCTCCACCAACTGGACCCAGGTCCCGCACGCCGCCCCGCAGGTCGCCACCGAACTCGGCCGCAACGGCATCGCCGCGTTCGACCTGACCGCCGGCTGCGCGGGGTTCGGCTACGGCCTGGCCGTGGCCACCAACATGATCCGCGGCGGTGGCGCGCGGTACGTCGTGGTAGTGGGCGTGGAGAAGATGAGCGACGGCATCGACTACTCCGACCGCAACACCTCGTTCATCTTCGGTGACGGCGCGGGCGCCGTGGTGGTGGGCCCGTCGGAGACCAACGACGTCAGCCCCGTGGTCTGGGGGTCCGACGGCGAGAAGGGCGATGCCATCAGCCAGACCAAGGACTTCAAGCAGTACGTCGACGAGGTGGACGCCGCGGCCGCCGACGGTCGGGCCGAGGCCGTGGCCCAGCCGTTCCTGACGATGGACGGCTCCAAGGTCTTCCGCTGGGCCGCCGTACAGGTGTCGAAGGTGTGCGCGCAGACACTCGAGACCGCGGGCGTGACCGCCGAGCAGATCCAGGCGTTCATCCCCCACCAGGCCAACGGCCGCATCAACTCGGCCATGGCCAAGCACCTCGGACTCCCCGACTCGGTGGCGATCGCCAACGACATCGAGCAGACCGGCAACACCTCGGCGGCCTCGATCCCGCTGGCCATGGAGGCCATGCTCCGTGACGGAGAGGCCGAGCCGGGTCAGATCGCGCTGTGCATCGGCTTCGGCGCGGGGCTGTCCTACGCCGGGCAGGTCGTGCGCCTGCCCGCCGCGCCGCCCGTCGACTGACGCCCACGGCCCCGGTCCGGCGGAACCGGGGCCGTGTTCCGCTCTCATGGACAGGTGTTCATGAGAGAGTGATCCC
>NZ_JAALDW010000412.1:2073-6209 GCF_014145055.1 Dietzia sp. DQ11-38-2 | reverse complement strand
CCGGCCCCGAGGTCTCGGGGCCGGGCCGGCGGATGTCACAGGAGCGGGTCTTACTTCGCGCGCTCCAGGACCTCGACGAGGCGGTACCGCTTGGTGGCGGACAGCGGGCGGGTCTCCATGATCCGCACGCGGTCGCCGACTCCGGCGTCGTTGGTCTCGTCGTGAGCCTTCACCCGCTCGGTACGGCGCATGATCTTGCCGTAGAGCGCGTGCTTCACGCGGTCCTCGAGCTCGACGACGATGGTCTTGTCCATCTTGTCGGACACGACGTACCCGATGCGCACCTTGCGGCTGTTGCGCTCGATGTTCTCGCTGGCCTCAGTCACGGCTGCTTCCTTGTCACTCACTTGGCATCACCCGGCGCCGCCGACAGCCCGAGCTCGCGCTCGCGGATGACGGTGTAGATGCGTGCGATGTCGTGACGGACGACCCGCAGGCGACGGTTGTTGGTCAGCTGACCCGTGGCCATCTGGAAGCGCAGGTTGAACAGCTCCTCCTTGGCCTCACGGAGACGCGCGGTGAGCGCATCGGCGTCGAGTTCGCGCAACTCGGGGGCGGTGGTTCCACTAGCCATCAGAACTGCTCCTCCCGGGTCACGATACGGGTCTTGCACGGGAGCTTGTGCTGCGCGCGGCGCAGTGCCTCGCGTGCGGTCTCCTCGTTGGGGTACGACATCTCGAACAGGATGCGACCCGGCTTGACGTTGGCCACCCACCACTCGACGGATCCCTTACCGGAACCCATGCGGACCTCGGCGGGCTTCTTGGTCAGCGGACGATCGGGGTAGATGTTGATCCACACCTTGCCGCCACGCTTGATGTGGCGGTTGATCGCGATACGAGCGGACTCGATCTGACGGTTGGTGACGTACGCGGGCTCGAGGGCCTGGATGCCGTACTCACCGAACGTCACCTTGGTGCCGCCCTTGGCCCCGCCACTGCGGCCGGGGTGGTGCTGCTTGCGGTGCTTGACGCGCTTGGGGATGAGCACTTCTCACGCCTCCCTGGTCTGATTCTGCGGAGCCTGGGCGGGTGCCTCGGCAGCCGAACCGGAACCGGCGCGGCCGGTCTCGGTGCTGGTGGCGGTGGTCCCCTGGGCGCCGGAACGACGCGGCCGGCCCGCGCCACGCTCACGGCGGGGTCCCCGGTCGGCTCCGCCGCGGTTGCTGGACTGGGCGTACTGGTCGGACTCGCGACGCCCGCCGACGACGTCACCCTTGTAGATCCACACCTTGACGCCGATACGACCGAAGGTGGTCTTGGCCTCGTAGGTGCCGTAGTCGATCTCGGCACGCAGGGTGTGGAGCGGGACGCGACCCTCGTGGTAGCGCTCCGAACGCGACATCTCGGCACCGCCGAGACGGCCCGAACAGACCACCTTGATGCCCTTGACCTGGGGCTGACGCATCGCGGACTGGATGCCCTTGCGCATCGCGCGACGGAACGCCACGCGGTTGGACAGCTGCTCCGCGATCCCCTGCGCCACGAGCTGGGCGTCGGCCTCGGTGTTCTTGATCTCGAGGATGTTGAGGTGGACCTGCTTCGCGGTGAGCTTCTCGAGCTCGCCACGGAGACGGTCGGCCTCGGCACCCCGGCGACCGATCACGATGCCCGGGCGGGCGGTGTGGATGTCCACGTTGACCCGGTCACGGGTGCGGGAGATGTCCACGCCCGAGATGCCGGCCCGCTCCATGCCCTTGGACAGGAGCTGACGGATCTTGATGTCCTCGGCGACGTAGTCCGCGTACTGCTTGTCGGCGTACCACTTGGACGTCCAGTCCGAGGTGATGCCGAGACGGAAGCCGTGCGGCTGGATCTTCTGTCCCATTTAGCGGGCACCTCCCTGGTTACGACGACCCCGGCCGGCGGAACCGGCCTTCTCGGGCACGCTGGTCACCTCGACGGTGATGTGGCTCGTGCGCTTACGCACGCGGAACGCACGACCCTGGGCACGCGGACGGAACCGCTTCAGGGTCGGGCCCTCGTCGGCGAACGCGGCCGACACGACGAGGGTCCGGGGATCCAGGTCGAGGTTGTTCTCGGCGTTCGCCATGGCGGACGCGAGGACCTTGCCGACCGGCTCGCTGGCGGACTGCGGGGCGAACCGCAGGATGTCCAGCGCGTCGGAGGCGTCCTTGCCCCGGATCAGGTCGATCACGCGACGCGCCTTCATGGGCGTGACGCGGACGAACTTGGCGGTGGCCCGGGCGGTGAGCTTCTGCTCCTCCTGCGCCGTGCCTTCGGCGGTCTTGCTGGTATCAGTGCTCATCGACGCTTACTCTTCCGATCGTCCTTGATGTGCCCCTTGAACGTGCGCGTCGGCGCGAACTCGCCGAGCTTGTGACCCACCATGGAATCGGACACGAACACGGGCACATGCTTGCGGCCGTCGTGGACGGCGAACGTGTGGCCGATGAAATCGGGCAGGATCGTCGAGCGACGCGACCAGGTCTTGATGACCTGATGGGTACCCTTGTCGTTCTGCGCGTCCACCTTCGCGAGGAGGTGTTCGTCGACGAACGGACCCTTCTTGAGACTACGAGGCATCCTAGTTTCCCTCCTTAGCGCTTCTTACCGGTGCGACGGCGGCGGACAATCATCTTGTCGCTCGCCTTGTTGGGCTTGCGGGTCCGGCCCTCGGGCTGGCCCCACGGGCTGACGGGGTGACGTCCACCGGACGTCTTGCCCTCGCCACCACCGTGCGGGTGGTCGACGGGGTTCATCACGACGCCGCGGACGGTCGGGCGGACGCCCTTCCACCGCATGCGGCCGGCCTTGCCCCAGTTGATGTTCCCCTGCTCGGCGTTGCCCACCTCGCCGATCGTCGCGCGGCAGCGGACGTCGACCCGGCGGATCTCACCGGACGGCATCCGGAGGGAGGCGTACGCGCCCTCCTTGCCGAGCAGCTGGATCCCGGCACCCGCGGCGCGGGCCATCTTGGCGCCGCCGCCGGGGCGGAGCTCCACGGCGTGCACGACGGTACCGGCGGGGATGTTGCGCAGCGGCAGGTTGTTGCCGACCTTGATGTCGGAACCGACACCCGACTCGACCTTCATGCCCTGCTTGAGGTTGCGCGGGGCGAGGATGTACCGCTTCTCGCCGTCCGCGTAGTGCAGGAGGGCGATGTTGGCGGTGCGGTTGGGGTCGTACTCGATGTGCGCGACGGTGGCGTCGACGCCGTCCTTGTCGTTGCGACGGAAGTCGATGACGCGGTACTGGCGCTTGTGTCCACCGCCCTTGTGGCGGGTGGTGATGCGACCGTGGCCGTTACGGCCACCGGTCTTGTGTAGTGGGCGAAGCAGCGACTTCTCGGGCGTCGAGCGCGTGATCTCGGCGAAGTCCGAGACGCTCGAGCCGCGACGGCCGGGCGTCGTGGGCTTGTACTTGCGGATAGCCATGAGGTTCTCTCGTCCTTAACTCGTCCCGCCGTCAGGCGGTCAGACCCGGGATCTCGATGGGCTTGCTGTCGGCCGCGAGGGTCACGATGGCGCGCTTGGTGCTCTTGCGCTGTCCGAACCCGGTGCGGGTGCGCTTGCGCTTGCCCTGACGGTTGGCGGTGTTGACGGACTCAACGGTGACGCCGAAGATCTCCTGGAGGGCGATCTTGATCTGCGTCTTGTTGGCGTCCGGGGCGACCAGGAACGTGTACACGCCCTGCTCGAGCAGGCCGTAGGCCTTCTCGGAGACGACCGGGGCGATGATCACGTCCCGGGGATCGGCGACGGTGCTCACTTGTCGGCCTCCTTCGCGGCGGTGTTCTCCGTGCCTGCGGCACGCTTGCTGGCCTGCGAGACGAACGCGTCCAGAGCCTCGACCGTGAACACGACGTCGTCTGCGTTCAGCACGTCGTAGGTGTTCAGCTGATCCGGGGCGATGGGATGGACGTTGTCCAGGTTGCCCACCGAACGCCACGCCGCGATGTCCTCGCGGCCCACCACGAGCAGGAACTTCTTGCGGTCCGACAGGCTCGCGAGGAAGTCCCGCACGCCCGCCGTCGACGGGGTCTGGCCCTCGACGACCTCGGTGACCACGTGGATGCGATCGTTCGCGGCCCGGTCGGACAGGGCCCCGCGGAGGGCGGCGGCCTTCATCTTCTTGGGCGTGCGCTGCGAGTAGTCACGCGGCTTGGGGCCGTGG